>NZ_JBHIRA010000003.1:49642-95464 GCF_042196825.1 Bartonella sp. AC10YNML
GCAGCCTTGTTTATAAGGATAATGCATTGTTTTGTATGTTGAATGAGAGTTTCGAATATCGTAAGCTTCTCTCGTTTCAAACCTGTGTATGTTAAATCAATCAAAATTATTCGCTTGTACATAACAAGCGGGAATTGAGTATGTGGAGTGAAACTATAGAAGATAAGGAGTAAAAGTGCTTCTTATGAATCGTCTCTAATGCCAAGGGCTGTCGCAATATTGGGAACTGGGCAAAGTGTGTGGTGTGGGGAACGCTTGTTTCTTCATAAGCGTAAAGATGGGGGCTCAATGGATTTACTGTTATACCATTTATGGGTGCTGTCATAAATGGGCTTGGGAGCTTTGAGAGATGTCTCTTTAAAACAAGCCTGTTAAATTGCAACCCAATGGCGTGCTGTTCTCGTGAGGGATGTAATCCCATTCTAGAACGCAATAAACAAAAGTGTGAGGCAATGCATAGTTGCTTCTCGCGAAAGCTCTTATGGTGATAAGAGGCTGATCTTTAATGTTAAGGAAGAACCGTTTTTTGGGGGTGGAAAGAGCATTGGGAGTAAAATTAAAGAGAGTGAAAAAATCGCTCAGAGAATGTCAAAAAGAGGCATAAAAAAACTATGATGCCATCCTGTATATCTAAAAAAATGCTTTTTAAAAATATTTTGAATATTTTATTAAAATTTTTAAAAAGCAGCGATTTGTGGTGTTGCGAGTCAGTTATGTCTATGCTAGAAACCAAGTGATTTTTGTTCTAGGTTTTAAGAAGAAGATTCTTAAAATGGAGAGTGTCTGTTTCATTTCATCTGATAACTATCAGAGAGTCGCTCAAGGGAAAGAGGCGGTATTTCGTGTCGGATTCATTTTCTCTCATACCGCTGCCGTTGGTAGATCAACGCTATGCGCAAGCGCTTTTTGATTGCGTTCAAGAAGCGGGGAACGTTGAAAAAGTTGAAAAGGCAGTGGAAAAAATTTTGCTTGTCTTGGAGCAAAATGAAGATTTAAAACGCTTTGTGCTCAGTCCATTCTTTTCAGTCAAAGAGCAAATTAAGGTGATGCAATCTATTTGTGAAAACATCAAATTTGCTGATAAAAACGCAGGACAGGTTATTGGTGATTTTTTATGCGTTATTGCAGCAAACCGTAGGCTTAGTGCCGTATTTGGTATTTTACATGCTTTTCAACGTTGTGTTGCACGCGCTCGTAATCAAGTAACAGCACAAATTATTTCTGCGCGCTCCTTAAGTTCTCAACAAAGACAAGAATTGTGTGAGGCTTTGGAAAGTGTCGTCGGGGGAAAAGTTTTGCTACACATCATTGTGGATCCAACGATTCTTGGTGGATTAATCGTTCGTGTGGGGGCGTCTCAAATTGATACGTCCCTTCTAACAAAATTGTCTTCGCTTAAGCTTGCATTGAAAAAAGAGGTCAGCTGATGGATATTAGACCATCTGAAATTTCAAAAATTCTAAAAGAGCAAATCAAAAACTTTGACCAAAAGGCTGAGGTTTCAGAAATTGGTTGGGTTCTCTCTGTTGGGGATGGTATCGCCCGCGTTTATGGTTTGGATAATGTCCAAGCAGGGGAAATGGTTGCTTTTCCAAACGGTGTGCGCGGTATGGCTCTCAATTTGGAAATTGATAATGTTGGTGTGGTCATTTTTGGCTCAGATCGCGATATCCGTGAAGGGGATTGTGTAAAACGATTGGGTGCTATTGTGGATGTTCCTGTGGGTCCCGCTTTGCTTGGGCGTGTGGTTGATGCATTGGGAAATCCTATCGATGGTAAGGGACCCATTAAAGCAACAGAACGTCGTCGTGTTGATGTTAAGGCGCCTGGAATTATTCCGCGTCAGTCTGTGCATGAACCGATGTCGACCGGATTGAAAGCGATTGACGCACTCATCCCCATTGGACGGGGGCAGCGTGAATTAGTGATTGGTGATCGCCAGACAGGAAAAACAGCGATTTTGCTCGATACATTTTTAAACCAAAAGCCTTTTCATGAAAAAGAGGCTGGACGAGAACAAGACAAAGTTTATTGCATTTATGTCGCTATCGGTCAAAAACGTTCGACGGTGGCGCAGTTCGTTAAAGTTTTGGAAGAACGTGGAGCACTGGAATATTCTATTATTGTGGCAGCAACCGCTTCTGATCCAGCGCCATTGCAATTTATTGCGCCTCTTGCCGGATGTGCTATGGGCGAATATTTTCGTGATAATGGGCAACATGCTTTGATCGGTTATGATGACTTGTCAAAACAGGCGGTGGCTTATCGTCAAATGTCTCTTTTGTTACGTCGTCCTCCAGGTCGTGAAGCTTATCCGGGAGATGTTTTCTATCTTCATTCGCGTCTTTTAGAGCGGGCTGCGAAGTTGAATGCAGAAAATGGATCTGGGTCTTTGACAGCTTTGCCAGTCATTGAAACGCAAGCAAATGATGTTTCCGCCTATATTCCTACAAATGTGATTTCGATTACGGATGGGCAAATTTTTCTAGAGACTAATTTGTTTTATCAAGGAATTCGTCCCGCTGTAAATGTTGGTCTTTCTGTGTCGCGTGTTGGTTCTGCTGCACAAATTAAGGCGATGAAACAGGTTGCCGGCTCGATTAAAGGTGAATTGGCGCAATATCGTGAAATGGCAGCTTTTGCGCAGTTTGGCTCTGATTTGGATGCGTCAACCCAGCGTCTGCTGAATCGAGGAGCACGCTTGACTGAGCTTTTAAAGCAGCCACAATTTTCTCCACTCAAAACAGAAGAACAGGTGGTGGTTATTTTCGCGGGTGTGAATGGCTATCTTGATTCTCTAGCGGTTTCTGATGTTGCGCGGTTTGAGCAGGGGCTTTTGGTGCTTTTGCGGAGTGATTATCAAGATCTCTTAAAGGCAATTGCCGAGCAAAAGCAGTTAACAGACGAGCTGAAAGATAAGTTGATGACGGTTCTTAACACTTATGCGAAAAATTTTTCGTGATGAATTAATGGAATGCTTGAATGGCCTCACTAAAGGATCTTAGAGACCGTATCGCTTCGGTTAAAGCAACACAAAAGATTACTAAAGCTATGCAGATGGTTGCAGCAGCAAGGTTACATCGTGCACAAGAGGCGGCGCAGTCTGCTCGTCCTTATGCAAAGAGAATGGCTGATATTTTGACCAGTGTCGCTGCTGATGTGGATGGTGTTGATGCGCCTGCTCTTATGCGAGGCACAGGGCGAGATGATGTGCATCTCCTGGTAGTATGTACTGCTGAGCGCGGTTTGTGTGGTGCTTTTAATGTGCAAATTGCTCGTCGTGCACGTGAACAGATTAAAGCACTGTTGGCATCTGGTAAAATAGTGAAAATTATTACCGTAGGTAAAAAAGGTGCGGATATTTTATCGCGTGATTACAAAGGTTTGATAATTGATCACATCGATTTGCATGCTGTAAAGCGAATTGGTTTTGCAGAGGCGGTGATGATTAGTCAACGGATTGTTGATTTATTCAATGATGGCGCTTTCGATGTCTGTACGCTGTTTTATTCTGAATTTGTTTCCGTCATTAATCAGCGACCGACAGCTTTTGGTTTGATTCCAATGATTGCTCCAAAAGCAGTTGTTGAGGCCATAGATGTTGTAGAGCAAACCGATCATAGTAAGGGATCTCAATCGATTGTTTATGAGTATGAACCGGATGCTGCTTCTCTTTTAGAGACGCTTGTGCCACGCAATCTTTCGGTGCAAATCTTTCGGGCTTTGTTGGAAAATGTTGCTGGTGAAATGGGCGCAAAGATGACGGCTATGGACAATGCATCGCGCAATGCAGGTGAAATGATTAATAAATTGACGGTGGCTTATAATCGTCAGCGTCAGGCACAGATTACGACAGAATTGATCGAAATTATTGCGGGCGCTGAAGCGCTTTAAATGGAAAAGGTAAGGATTGATGGTAAAAGCAGTAACCTCAAGCAAAGGAACAGAAAAAGGTGAAAAAAAGAAGCCAACTGATCGTTCCAGCGTGAAAAAAGCCGCTTCGAAATCTCAAGCGGGTGTCAAGGCTTCGTCTGCATCTGCGCGTAGTGCAGCTAAAGATACGCCTGTAAAAAAAGATATATCCGCAAAAAAAGAAGAGCAGGCAAAAGGCGCTGTTGGTGTGATCAAGCAGGTTATTGGTGCTGTCGTTGATGTGCAATTTGAAGGCGCATTGCCAAATATTCTCAATGCTTTGGAAACAGAGAATTTAGGCAATCGTTTGGTGTTGGAAGTTGCTCAGCATTTGGGTGAAAATACTGTGCGTACGATTGCTATGGATACAACTGATGGTCTGATGCGGGGCCAAAAGGTTGTGGATACAGGAACGCAAATTAGCGTTCCTGTAGGAGAAGCGACATTGGGACGTATTATGAATGTGATTGGAGAGCCGGTGGATAATGTGGGACCAATTCCTGCAACTAAAACGCGTTCTATTCACCAAGAAGCGCCTGAATATGTTGAGCAATCAACGGTTTCAGAAATTCTCGTCACTGGTATTAAAGTCGTGGATTTGTTAGCTCCTTATTCTAAAGGGGGTAAAATTGGCTTATTTGGTGGTGCTGGTGTTGGAAAAACCGTTCTCATTATGGAACTTATAAACAATATTGCAAAGGCACACGGTGGTTATTCCGTATTTGCTGGTGTGGGAGAACGTACGCGTGAAGGAAATGATCTTTATTATGAAATGATCGAAAGTCGCGTGAATGTGAATCCAAGAGAGAATAATGGTTCAACGGAAGGATCAAAATGTGCGCTTGTTTACGGGCAAATGAATGAACCCCCAGGAGCACGTGCGCGTGTGGCTCTTTCAGGATTGACAATTGCGGAAAGTTTCCGTGATGAAGGACAAGATGTTCTTTTCTTTGTGGATAATATTTTCCGTTTCACGCAAGCAGGAGCTGAGGTGTCTGCTCTTTTAGGGCGTATTCCTTCTGCTGTGGGGTATCAGCCAACTTTGGCAACGGATATGGGGGCTTTGCAAGAACGTATTACCAGTACAAAAACAGGCTCTATTACCTCTGTTCAAGCGATTTATGTTCCTGCAGATGACTTGACAGATCCAGCACCCGCAACGTCTTTTGCCCATTTGGATGCAACGACAGTTCTTTCGCGCTCTATTGCTGAAAAGGGAATCTATCCAGCGGTTGATCCGCTTGACTCTTTCTCGCGTATGTTGGATCCATTGATTGTTGGGGAAGAGCATTATACGGTTGCTTGTCAAGTGCAAACTATTTTACAACGTTATAGGGCACTTCAGGATATTATTGCTATTCTTGGAATGGATGAACTTTCTGAAGACGACAAATTGCTGGTGGGACGGGCACGTAAAATTGAACGTTTCCTTTCGCAACCTTTCCATGTGGCGGAAGCCTTTACTGGTTCACCGGGAAAACTCGTCCCTTTAGAAGAGACAATCAAAGGTTTTAAAGGTCTTTGTGCTGGCGATTATGATGATTTGCCAGAAGCTGCTTTTTATATGGTTGGTTCGATTGATGAAGCACTTGAAAAAGGAAAGCGTCTTATGGCAGAGGCTTCTTAGTAGGAAATTTCTTATTAAGAAGAAAACTGTCATGAATATTTTGTCGTTAAAAAGGACGAGTCGTTGAAAAAAACGGAAAGTCCTTATATCGGGTATTGTGGAGACTTTTGTGGAAAACAATAGAGAAGAGCATTTTTTGTTTGAGCTTGTATCGCCTGAAAAAATTGTGTTTTCAGATCAGGTCGTGTCTGTTGTTCTTCCTTCAGCTTCAGGTTCTTTAACAGTTATGGCGCATCATGCGCCATTGGTGGCAAGTATTGTGTTGGGCAATGTTCGTGTTCGCACTTCTTTAGGTGAGAAATTATTTGCTGTATGTGGAGGTGTTGCAAATATTACCTTTTCAGGCTGCTCTTTATTGGTAGAGCATGTTGTGGCTGTAGAGCATCTTTCTTTTGATGTATTAGAACAGCAGATTTTGCAAGTTCAAGCGACGTTAAAGGGGGGAGCAAGTGATGAGGATAAACATAAAATAGAGGCTTTTTTCCAGCAATTGTCAGCTGATGGTTCTTCGTTAATAGAGGCGTAGCAAGGGTAGACAGGAAAAGGTGACATGAGCGGGAAAAAGAGTACGGTTGTGTCTGCTAAAAGGAGCGGAAAACCTTTTCCTCGTCCTGGTCGTGTTTTTGCAGGGCCTTTGCCAAAGTGCTTTGTTTATATTTTGGCTTCTCTTATTTTGCAATGGGCTTATGGTTTAGGGGCTAATATTGTTCAGTCTAACATTGTCCATCTGACCGGTGATTTTCACGCAACTTTGACCGAGACAACATGGTTGGTAGCGGCTTATATGGCGCCAAATGTAAGTATAGCGATTATGTTGATCAAAATTCGCTATCAATTTGGGTTGCGCGCTTTTGCTGAATTATCAATCCTTGGCTTCGTTTTGGTTTGTGTTTTACAGCTCTTTGTTACGGATTTGCGTTCTGCATTGATTATTCGCTTTTTCGCTGGGATTGCTGCTGCACCTTTGGCTTCGCTTGCTCTGCTTTATATGATGGAGGCTTTTGCTCCAGCAAAGAAGTTTACTATTGGTCTTAGCTTGAATTATATGAATGCTGCTTTAGCGGCACCTTTATCACGTTTGATTTCTCCTGATTTGCTGGAACATGGTGGTTTTTCCAGTCTTTCCGCGCTGGAAATGGGATTGGTTCTCATCAGCTTGGTTTGTATCTATACTTTGCCCCTAACGCCTGTTGTTCGCAGTAAGGTGATTCAAAAGTTAGATTGGATAAGCTATGGTTTGATTGCTCTTGGTCTTGGATTAAATGCCGTGATTATGTCTGTTGGCATATTGTATTGGTGGTATGAAGCACCATGGATTGGTTGGGGGCTCGCACTTGCCATTTTCTCATTGGCTATTGCTATTATTATTGAGCTTAATAGAGAAAAACCGTTGATTGATCTCCGGTGGATTTTCAGTAAGGAAATGGTCCAATCTGTTTTTATTTTATTTATCTTTCATGTTTTCTTGTTAGAACGGTCAAATTTGCCCGTAGGCTTTTTTAATCTTTTTGGTTTGCTTAATCGTGAGATGGCGCCCATGTATCTTGCTGTGGTACTAGGTATTTTGTTAGGGGGAGCTGTTTGCGTCTTTTTTTTACGAGCGGGGCGTGAGGATTATTTTTATTTGTTATCTTTGGGTTGTTTGGCGCTGGGAGCTTATTTAGATAGTCGTGTAAACCATTTAACGCGTCCGCAAGATATGATGTTGAGCCAAGGATTGGTGAGTTTTAGTTATGCACTGTTTTTGCCGCCTGCTCTTTTCAAAGGGTTTGTGCTCGCTGGTGAGAGAGGTCCGCGTTATGTTTTAAGCTTTATTGCTGTTTTTTTGTTAACGCAAGTGACAGGGGGATTGATGGGGTCTGCTTTTTTTGGCAGCCTACAGTTTTATTTTGCCCATAAGAACTTTGAGTCTTTAACGCAAAATATTGTTGTTACTGATCCACTTATTTCTGGTGAGATGAATACTTTGTTTTCGCCTTCTTATGGTGTCTCTGTTCCCAATGGCTTGGGGAGTGAGCAGGGTACTTCTATGTTGATAGAAAAATTTAAGTTAACAGCAAATATTTTTGCTTATGATGACGTTTTTAGGCTTTATTTTTATATTTCAATGATTGCATTCGTTATTTTTCTTGTCACAATGATTGTTAAGTCATGCTCTTTGCGAGCATTAGAAAAGTAGAGTAATGTCATAGAAAGAGGGGTGCAAAAAATGATAAAAGCATTACGATCAAAAGCTACAATTATTGCATTCCTATCAGGTATTACGGGTGTTTTACTGATTTTATGGGCTTGGAGACTTCCTCCTTTTGTGAGTCACATCCAAATAACGGATAATGCTTCCATTAAGGGCAATGTTACGCTGGTTAGTTCACAGATCTCTGGGGTGATCGCGCGGATTTATGTGCAAGATTATCAACGCGTTGAAAAGGGAATGTTGCTCTTTGAGCTCGATGATTCTCTTTTTCGTCAGCAGTTTGCACGGGCACAGGCTATTCTCGATTCAAAAAATGCAAAACTAGCAAGTATTGAATTGCAAGCACAGCTTTTGCAGGGCGAAATTAATGCTGCAGAAGTCGAATTGGCGCGTTCACGAGCATTCTCCAATATTGTCCCTGAAAGTAAAAAGTTAGGTTTTGGTGATACGGCAAGTTCTGTTTCTCGTCCTCTTTCACAACTTTTGACGGCATTGGAAACAAAACGACAATTGCAAAAACAATTAAATCTTGAACGGCAAAGTTTACAGTCAGAAATTGCGGGAGCAAAGGTGAGTGTTGAGTTAGCAAAACTTAATCTCGATCACACAAAGATTTTATCTCCTCGAACAGGCTATATTGGATTAGTTGGAGCGCGGGTAGGGCAATATGTTATGCCGGGGACACAATTGGTTTCTGTTATTTCTGATGATATTTGGATTATTGCTAATTATAAGGAAACGCAACTTTCTCAGATGCGTGTGGGACAACCGGTTGTTTTTTCTGTTGATGCATTGAACAACAAAAAGTTAACAGGGCGTGTGGTTCGTTTTGCACCTGCTACAGGCTCAGAGTTTTCATTGTTAAAAACAGATACAACTATTGGTAATTTTATCAAAATTGCGCAACGTATTTCAGTACGGATTGCTTTAGATCCTGGGCAGGAAGGAATTGAAAAGCTCATCCCTGGGATGTCCGTGGTTACGTATGTAGATACTTCGCAACGGGTCGATTCTGGAGGATAAAATTTTGGGTTTTTTCAGTTTAATTTTTGCGTCATTTACTTATAGCAAGTGGTTGTTTACGTTGGAAGATTTCGTTTGGTTTGTTATGATACATCTTTTAAAGCTCTTAAAGTTCTTATTTGTTATGCTGTAAAATAATGCTTTTTAGAACATTAAAGCGCATGCATTTTTAATCGTTTCTATTTCTTTTGAAGTAACTCAGTAGGGGGATGGAGTATTGGAAGCTTTGCCTGTGGTTTTGCACAACACTGTCCTTTGAGGTGAGGTGATACGAACCACATGGGTGGACAGCGGAAGAGTCTGCGAGATAAAAAGTTGGATTATCCTGTTATGCCGTAAAACAGCGTTTTTTAGAGCGGTGATATAAGGCATTACAAGCTTTACATATTAAGTGTTTTTTAGATATCGTGATCAGTATTCAGGGCAGGGCTTGTCTATCGCGCCTATAAAGTGAACCGCGTAAATGGTCAGCAGGTGAAGCCTGCCGAGAGATGCTGGACTGTTGACAGTCCGGTGACTGGTAGGAATCTCCATTCTTTGAGGTGTGGGGAGGAAGTCAAAGACGGATGAGGCGGATGAAAAACTTATCCTTTTGGGAGAGGGCGTAAAGTTAGGAGGAAGACGTAAAGTTTATATTTTGTAAACCATAAAAATGCCCGTTTTGAGTCGGGCATTAAAAGGGGAGGTTGTTGCTTGTGTTATTAATTTTTACGGATCAGCAAGAAGCTTACTAAAACGACTCCTGCTGCTAATGCGAGGGTTTTTTTAGGATTTTCTTTCGCTTTTTTCTTTAATTCTGTAGCATGTTCGTTGAGGTGATAAAGTGCGTGACGGCCTTTTTGTTTCCATGTGTTAAACAGCTCAGAAATGTTTTCAAAGCTATCATTTTGAGAACTCCAATAATTTACGGGAACCAGCTCTCTTTTTAATTGTGCTATACGTTTTTTAATTTTAGCATTTTTTCTATGGGGTGAAAATAGACACATTTATTGACTCCTTCATATGTTAAATTGTTGCATGATCGTTGGAATTGTGTTTGGGGTTTTGCTATAACGGCTTGAAAATTGAAAGGTTGCATTGATCATGCCGCGCGTGGGTGAGATGATAGTTAAGAGTTTGGGTTTAATGAGGCATTTTTTAATGTACTCGAGTTCATTTCGTGATGGTGTTTGTTAAGGATGTAAGGTAAAAATTTTTACAAAATGGTGTAAGGTTCATTCATAAAGATGGTGGGCGATGTCTTCATTTTTTTGTTTGTTTAAAGTGTTGGGATAACTTTTGGCACTTGAAATAGTTTATAAGAAATTTTTATCTATCTATTCTCTTGTGGCTGTAGGGAGTGGCATTGATTGATTCAATTAAGAAGATTTAAAATGAGGAAATCTTACGATATTTGGGTTTGCCATTTAAATTTGTAAAAAATAGATTATTACAAATCAATATGTTGGATTAATTTGGCGATGTCTTTCATGCATTTTTAAAAATTGCGCTTTGTTAGGCGTTATCTGTTGTGTTGTAAAACACTGTTTTGTGATGACATTGATGTAAGGTATCGGCATGCAACTTAAAAATACAGTATTGTCTCTGTTTTGTTTCAGTTTCTTTTTGAAGCAACCAAGTGTAGAAGTATAAACTTGAACAGAAGTAGTAGAACTTATCCGGTGCGTCTATAGAATGAATCCACCTATGAATTGTATTGCATCAGTGTTAGTAGGTAGAACCTTTTGAGAGCAATCTGTTAAGATTGGTGGGCGGTGTAATTTTCGTCCTTTGAAGCGCGGAGGAAGTCGATATAAACGATGATTGATAGCGCAGGTTTTAAAAATTTGAGGACTTGATGAGTACGACCTATCCTTTATCTAAACCACTTGAGCGTCGTCGGTCTGTTGGTGTTGCTGTTGGTGATGTGATCGTTGGGGGGGAGAGCCCGATTGTTGTCCAGTCAATGACCAATACAGATACAGCGGATGTTGATGCAACTGTTGCGCAGGTTTCTGCTCTTTGGCAAGCTGGGTCTCAATTGGTTCGGATTACTGTTGATCGCGATGAAGCAGCAGCTGCTGTCCCAAAAATACGGGAGCGATTGGAGAGGTTAGGTTTTTTTATCCCATTGGTGGGGGATTTTCATTATATTGGTCATAAGCTTTTATCAGAGCATCCTGCGTGTGCTGAGGCGCTTGCAAAATATCGCATCAATCCTGGAAATGTTGGCTTTGGTGCAAAAAAAGATCGCCAATTTGCGGAAATTATAGAGATTGCTTGTCGGTATCATAAACCTATTCGCATTGGTGTGAATTGGGGTTCTCTTGATAATGCGTTGTTAACACGACTTATGGATGAAAATGCACAGCAAGAAAAACCCTTATCTGTGGCTGAAGTGATGCGGGAAACTGTTGTTCAGTCGGCTTTGCTTTCGGCTGCTTTAGCAGAAGAGTTAGGATTGGGACGTGATAAAATTATTCTTTCTGCTAAAGTGAGTGATGTCCAAGATCTTATTGCTGTCTATATTGCCTTGGCAGAGCGTTGTGATTATGCACTCCATTTGGGTTTGACAGAAGCAGGGATGGGAACAAAGGGGGTTGTAGCTTCTTCGGTGGCTTTGGGCATTTTATTACAGCAAGGGATTGGTGATACGATACGAATTTCATTAACTCCTGAACCTGGTGGTGATCGAACACGAGAAGTCAAAGTTGCACAAGAACTTTTGCAAGTAATGGGGTTTCGACAATTTTTGCCTGTTGTTGCTGCTTGTCCTGGATGTGGTCGCACGACCTCGACAGTATTTCAGCAATTGGCACAAAAAATTGAAGCGGATTTACACAAAAATATGCCCGTTTGGCGTGAAAAATATCCTGGGGTTGAAAGTTTGAAGGTGGCTGTGATGGGATGTATCGTCAATGGACCGGGGGAGTCAAAACATGCGGATATTGGAATCTCTTTGCCTGGAGTGGGGGAAAGTCCAGCGGCACCTGTTTTTATTGAGGGACAAAAGGTAAAAACTTTGCGGGGTGATCACATTGCTGAAGAATTTGAAGCGCTTTTGAGTGATTATATTCATACACGCTTTGGGCAAGGTTGAGGTAAAAATCGCATAAGGTTGAAGTAAAAAGGGTGTATCGTTTTTTTAAACAAGCTGTCTTCAATGTGAAGAGGGTGCTGTTGTGTGCTGCTTTAGCTATGGTCAATACTGTTGTTGGTTGCTTATTATTTTAGGTAAAACCAGATGATATGCCTGTTTTAGAATGAGAAGCTTATGAAGGATATTAATGAGCTTGAGTGTGTTAAGACTATTAAGCAAAATGATATGAATACTTTAATAGATCCGTAAATGTTGTTGCTGGTTTTTGGGCTGCTTTTGAGACAGTGAAATATTTAGCGGATTTTGACAAATGTCAAATTATAGAAAGAACATTGTTTATTGATTTTTTAGGCATTTTCCCAGAATTTTTCGGGGTATCAAATTGATAGGATTGGAGATCCTTATAGCGGTTATTGCTCTATTTGTCGTGAAATATAAGCTTTTTATATTGATATAAAATGATGTATATGGTGCCTTTTTGGGTGTTATTGGGGGAATGCATGACCAGTATATTAGCATTTGGATTTTTATTTAACGGTATAAGAATTTTAACAGGTGCCTTTATTGTCTTTTATATGCTTGAAAAAGGGCTAACTCTTATTGATATCGGGATCATTAAGTCATTTCAGGCTTTTATTATGATGGTTACCGATATTCCTCTGGGATATTTTGCTGATCGAAAAAGTTATAAAATATCGATTGTTTTGGCAGCGGCTTTTGCCGCTATATGGCTTTTTCTCATGGGAATTTCTACAAGCTTTTACGGTTTTCTTTTAGCAGAATCTTTTAATGCAGTGTCGTTGACATTGATTGCGGGGGCTTATAATGCTTTACTTGTTCAATATGCAAAAGCAAAAGTGACATCCACTAAAAAAGTGCTGGGAGCGAGCTCTCAATATAATTACATCGGCATGTTTATATTCAGTTTAATCGGTGCATATTTTGCTGATTATTCAAGCCAATATATATGGTATATCGCGGCGTTTTTAATGTTGATGACAACACTATTTGGTTTGTTTTTTCTTGATGACTTGAAGGGGGAGAAAAAACCAAATAAAGTGAATTCTCTCATTTGTGAAGCTAAGGAGATGTTGTCTATTTTTATTAAAGTTCCTTATATTTCTTTATGCTTTTATTTTTCATTGATCTTTTTCAATATATTCTCGCAGTATTGGCAGTGGATATTTAAAGATCATCATATTAATGTCACTTATTTTGATCTTGGTGTGACATTTTCGCTGATATTGTTCTCTCAGCTTTTGGCTAGTTTTCTCTTTACAAAACTAAGTGAAAGAATGAACTTTATTTTACTGTTGTTTCTTTCAGCTTCACTGATTTTTACCATTGCTTTTTTTGAACCGAAAAAAGAAATTGCTATCATTTTAGTCTGTATGATTTTTTATCTCATTAAGTATACATATCTTCGTGTAGAAGTTGTTTTGCATGATAGTATTAGTGATCATTTCAGGGCTACATATGAATCTTTCTTGTCAACCGTTGGAAGATTGAGCCTCTTGGTATTTTTTTACATGAGTGCGTATATGGTCGATATGTTTGGCTTTTTCTCGCTCGTTTATATTTTTGCTGTTTATTTATTGATTTACTTGTTGGCAGTGTTTTTTTTAGAAGGAAATCTCAAAAAAGCTCTGTGAGAATATTTACTTATCATTATCACGCATGTCTCATCGGGCATTATAGTGGATCAAGGCTTTGATTTATAAGTCTTATCATTGTTTTCATGTTGAATGAGAAAGCTGAATATTGTCCGTTCTTCTTATTGCAAATCTATGTATATTAATCAAAATCATGTTTCTTGTACATTATAAGTGGGCGTAGTGTAAAAATCATAAAAAAGAAGTAAAAAGGCTTCTCATGAATATTCTTGAACGCTAAGAGTTGTTGGCAAGATGAGAAGCTGATAAAGAACATGATTGTACCGGATTATATACTTATTAAGGAATGGTGATAGTGCACAACAATTTTCCTGTTTTCGCTTATATTTTTCGGAAATGTCTTGCTACGCAGTGTTTAATAAGCGGGAGGACAATTCTAGCCTGTCCTAATCGGATTTCTTCATGATCGTTTTGATACTCTGATGATCGATTTTATTGTTGGTATAGTGAACGGATTTTACCATTGCTTTTTTTAAAATACACATCATCTTATTGAGATGTTTTCTTACATCTTTCATTCTTATTTAGGGTATTTTCTCTTTGGTTGCAGAGTGAACTCTGCATGTTCTGACGTTAGAAAATACTTTCAGATAGTAAAGAAAACCTATTTGTACGGATTTTGAATGATCCCTTCTTCTTGGAGAAATCATAAAACTAAAAACAGCAATATCGTTAAGTATAATTTGATATAAACAAAAATAAATAAACACATATTGATATATTTAATAGAAATCTGTTAAGTTCTACAAATTATAGTCATTAAAAGGTAAAGCGATGAAATCGTTATCTATAACGCCTATTATAACATTTATAACTCTTTTTTCTGTATTTGTATTGTTAGGATGTACGCGTGTAGATAGTCTAGAGCAGTACAATAAACTTTACGAAGAATATATCAGTGAAAAATACGAGACTTTTGAACATTTTCAAAAGCAAGAACAAGCAAGAAACTTCATCTATAGTCGTGGCTATCAGAATATAGCGCCAAAATTTGATATTATATGGCATCGTCACATACTTATTGTTTTATGTGGACGCTTTGTTAATTTATTGCGTGGTGATTATAATGAGGAGATGTCATGGGCAATGTTACCCAATGTCATAAGCAGTTTGCGTTATGACTATAACTGGAGAGAAAGCGATTTTATTTGGGCCTATAATATGTCTATGAATTCTACTGACCCCATGATTGATTACGCAAAAAAATTTCTTAATTCTTCAAGCGGAAATGGCATCAGTTCTACAACACAAATTATTGATCTCGTGTCTAGTATGAACGCTGGTCATAGTGAAAATACTAGAAAAATAGCACGTTTTTGCATAGAGCTCCGCACGATATATGACATGATGCAACCAAGAGGAATTTACAAATGACATTTAACGAGCAAAGTTCTCTCGAAGGATATTAAATGGCTATAATAGTCTTAATAATCGCGGCATTTTCTTATCCATGTTGCATATTTGTTCATTATGGCTTCAAAAGGTGGACATATTTTCCAGCTTTGGCAACAGGTATAGGTTCATTTACAATGATGCTTTTCATCTTAATAAGAAAACTGCACTTAAAGGAGCAAATTTGCACTTGGGTTGAAAAAACGACTTATCACAAATTAGATTGCGCTTTTATATATAATAATAAGGACTTTTTTTATCTTTCTGTTGCAATGATCATTCTCTGTTTAATTTTATCAATTCTCTTTTTATGTGATGAATTGAATCAACGAGATAAAGAGCGTGATGAATTAAAGTTGTATAGTGACCATGATTATTATTAAATTGAAGTTATTACACACTTTTGTAAATAAAAATGTTTCTGCTTTTGAAGGAGCGTGCCGACACAATCATTCACTTTGCTAGCTCCTAATGTTGTGGACAGCCCATGGCTTTTAAGCCGGTTCATAAGAGGCATTTTTTAGTCCTTTCTTTGATGTTTTGCTCCACACAGCTTTTCCCGCTTGTGAGGTGCAAGCAAGTGATTTTGATTGATTCAATATACACAGATTTGAAATGAAAGAATCTTACGGTATTTAGGGTTCTTATTCAAGTTGAAAAACATGAATTATCATTATAAATCAAATGTTTTATATCTTTCTTGCTAAGAAAAGAGAGATCGGTAATAATATTTTTTTTTCGTGTTATTGAAATTGATGACTTTATTTATCCTGTTATGCCGTAACATACCGTCATTTGAAGGGTAGTGAAGGTATCCTGTTTGATACATTAAGTATTTTAAGAAGTGCATGGTGAATATTCTTAAGTCTTGTTTATCGCGTCTTTAGTTTAAGTGAATCGTATGCGTGGAAAACGAGAGAAACCTACTCGGTAGGACACTAGACTGTTTACAGAGTAGATTAGGTTAAAAGATTTTGTTCTTTGAGGGTGGCATAAAAATCAAAATAGCCATTATGTTCATTTTTTTCTGATATTTTAAATACGAGTTTCAAAAAAATGATGCTTAAACTAAACAATCAGCACTTTTGTAAAAGTGTTTTTAGAGAGCAACAATACACGAGTGAATTTACAGAATGTAACCATATTTGATCTTTTACAACAAGATAGCGTGGAAAGGCATAAAAATTACGACTCTTTACTGAGGGCATTGTACTTCTACGGTTGGCAATGAACAACAGATGATTTTGATAAGGCTACAAAGCCAATCGGCATTTTTATTGTCTTTTGCGGGTTTATAAAATGCTCTGTTTTATATTTATTCTGTTTATTTTTTACCTTATCGTTAGAAGATTAAAGATATAAAGGAGAAACGAGTTTCTTTCTTTACGGTTGTTTTTTATTCGGCTTTAAAGCATCCATGGCGATATCTTTTAAAGCCTGAATATTACGCATTGCTTTACCGTTTTTGTTTCTTTCATTTTTTGATGAGGGGGGCGTTTTTCAAGCACAATAGGATGCCTAGAATGTATTTGTGTTATCAATTCACGCGCGCTTGTTTTAATGAAACACCTCTCAATATTTAGCACATCCATTTCATGATAGGAGCTATAATGCAGACCTACGATATTGAAGTCTCTTTGAAAAGTCTATTATGCATTCAACAAAGATGAAGGTGTAAAAGTAGGGCGGGTGAAGTTTAATTTTTGCGTGTTGCACTAAAGCGGGCGACTTGTTGGAGCGGTTTTGCTTTGGTGCCAAAAGGATGTAAAAGTGCTTCTGCTTTTGTAATCAGTTCATCGCGTTTTTTTTGTGTGTCTTTAATGCCATAAAGGCGAATAAAAGTGGCTTTTTGTGCCGTTTTATCTTTCCCAGCCGTTTTTCCTAGGGTTTGCGTGTTGGCGGTGACATCAAGAAGGTCATCAGTTAATTGAAAGGCTAAACCAAGATAGGTACCAAAATCAGTAAGCTTTTCGGTTAATTCTTTAGATGCATTGCCAATGATGGCGCCTGCTTGGCAAGCAAAGCTTATTAGGGCTGCTGTTTTCATGTGTTGTAGAGTGATGATGTCAGTACTTTCTTGCGGTCTTTTTTCAGCTTCAAGGTCTAGCATTTGTCCACCTAACATACCGCCAAGTCCTGCCGATTGTGCAAGGGACGTGATCAGCTTGATTCTAATATCTGTAGATAAAGTACTAGCTTTATGAGCAATGATTTCAAAGGCAAATGTTAAGAGGGCATTGCCTGCTAGAATTGCTGTTGCTTCATCAAATGCTATATGGACGGTGGGTTTTCCACGCCGGAGTGTATCGTTATCCATAGCGGGAAGATCATCATGAATGAGCGAATAACAATGGACACATTCTAAGGCACATGCAACATCAAGAGAATGTTCTACAGGGACGTCAAAAAGTGTAGCACTTTGAATTACAAGAAAAGGACGCAAGCGTTTTCCACCGTTCAGCACACCATAGCGCATGGCTTTGATTAAGTTTTTAGGGCGTGAAATTTCACCATTTTGGATTTGATCACTTAACAGGGTATCAAGCCGTTTTTCAACGGTGTCTCTATGTTTTGCAAGAAGGGTGGTAAATTCGTGCATTCTTGCTTCCTTTGTTTTTACAAAAATGAAATTATGAAATTTAAAGAGAAAGATTGTCACTTTTTCTTGTTTTCATAAATTGGCGTCATTTTTTATTAAAAATCAACTTCTCTTTTTATCCGTATCTCTATTGTATGCGCTAATCCCTTTTGAAACCAAATAAAAATTAAATGAAGGTCTTATAAAAAAGCTTTCATTGGTGTATAAAATTCTCAAATTTTGCAGTGTTTTTGATATTCATTTGATTATTGTGACACCATTTTTTATAATAAGAAGGTCATTTTTAGTAAGAGGAGGATCATTTTGACATTGCCTCTTCTTTTTTATCAGTGTATAATATCTTCAAATTTTATGGTGTTTTTAAATGAAGCATTGTCATTTTTGACATTGCTTTTTCTGTTTTAATGGATTTGGAGTGTCTTTTTATGGCTGTACCTAAACGAAAAACCTCTCCAGCGAAGAGGGGCATGCGCCGTTCGGCTGATGCTCTGAAGGCGCCGACTTATATCGAAGATAAAAATTCTGGTGAATTACGTCGTCCTCATCACATTGATTTGAAAACGGGAATGTATCGTGGGCGTTCCGTTTTAGTAGTTAAAGACTGAGCGCTTTCTTTCTTTTCCATTGGTGAACTTCTTTTATTTCATCGATCAATGCACGCTTGGGGCGTGCATTTTCGCTTTAAGATGAATGTTGAGGTTCCCTTGCATCGTCTTCTATCGATGTGGAACAGGGAATGTATCGTGGGCGTTCCGTTTTAGTAGTTAAAACTTTAGCGTTTTCTTTCTTTTCCATTGGTGAACTTCTTTTATTTCATCGATCAATGCACGCTTGGGGCGTGCATTTTCGCTTTAAGATGAATGTTGAGGTTCCCTTGCATCGTCTTCTATCGATGTGGAACAGGGAATGTATCGTGGGCGTTCCGTTTTAGTGGTTAAAACTTTAGCATTTTATTTCTTTTCCAGTGGTGAGCTTCTTTTATTTCATTAGTGAATGCATTGGGTAAGATGCGTTTTTCACTTTTTCTTGAAAACATGTGTGGGATAAAGTTTTTCTGTAGAAAAATGATTCTATTGTGGGAGATGATTTTCTTGTTTTCTTGAGAGGCTATAAAGGATTGCTTGTATCAGTGTCTTTTATGATGACTTCGTTAAGAGCTTGGGTATTGATATAAGTTAGCTCAGTAATAGAATCATTTTGTATCACACTTAATCTTTATTGACCGTAGAGAGAATCCTATTAGACCGTTAAATATCGTCTTTAAGGCGGTTGATCCATGTAAGGCTTTAAGCATAAAGCATAACGGTGTTTTTTATGAGAATATTTAAGGCAATGGTTTGTCTATAGACTTATATTGTGACATGTGATTCTCCTTAAAAAATAGAGATCGACATTACATTGATTTATAGAGATCATTTGTTGTTTTGCGCCTTAAATGGAAGATCTATCGTAGGATTTTCTCATTTCAAATTTTTCCCTATGTTGAATCAATGACAATCACTTGCTTTTCGGTCACAAGTGGGGCTGGCATGTGGGTAAAAACTCTATAAAAAAGGAAAAAATGTCTATAATGAATATTTTCAAATGTAAGAATTGTTGTAACATTGGGGTTAAGTGTATGCTGATATCAGCGTGCTTTCTTATGAGCAGAAAAGAGAAAACCGTTACAAGACAAAAGCTATACAGATTCAATAATCTTTAGTGCTTTTTATGATAAAGGTATATGAGACTCTTCTATAAATATCACGCTGTCTTTTCATATTTTTGAACTAAGAATTTTCCATATATTTTTCGTATTTTTGTGAATATAAGGGATTTGTTGGGAACAGCTTGTAAAAATAAGTAAACTTAAAACCAAATATGTTATGTGTGGGGGTAGCAAAGTATTTTACAAAGCCGGTACGTTTTTCCAGTTCATAGCTGGTTTATGAATGATTTTATAGTGGTGCTTACCTAAGTTTATGATTTTTTTGTTATCTGTTAATCACTATACAACATATTGATTTATATATATAATTCACTTTTTTCAAATCTCTCTATCTAGAATCAATCAAAACCACTCGCTTGCACGTCATAAGCGGGATAAGTGTGTGGATAAAATTTGTATAAGAAAGGACTAGAAATGGTTCTTATGAATCGTCTTAAGTGCCAAGGGCTGTCGCAACACCCACGAGCTGGAAAATATAGTGATGGTGCCGGCTTGCTTCTTCACAAACGTAAGAGATGGGGGTGGTCAATGGACTTAACGTTATATCATTCATGGTCGGCGCCGTGAAATGGGCTTGGGTGCCTTGCGAGATGTTTCTTTAAAACAAGCCCGTAAATGTACAAATTAATGGTGTTCTGTTTTGCATGAGGGGCGTGACCTCATTAAAGAACGTGATAAACAAAAGCGTGAGGCAATGCGTAATCTCCATTACTTAAAAGATATTGCTCTAGATGCTTTTGAAAGCCGTAAAGCTGAACTAAAAGGAGATGGTAAAGCTTGTGATTGGTTTTCACCCTTACGCCTTTATATTCTCCCTAAATTAGGCTGTCTGCCTGTTTCAGAGATTACGCAAACTGAGAAGTATTCTTGTCTCTATTTGGCATGCAAAAGCTGCAACAGCAGATAAAGCACTGAAGCATCTTAATCTTTGTCTCAAACATGCGGTTGCTTTGGGTTTGGATGTTGATTTACAAGCAAAAAAAGCACGCGCACTCTTAGGCAAACAACGTCATAAAACCACTCATAGACCAGCCATGGATTGGAGAGATGTTCTTTCCTTTTATAAGTTACTCTGTAAAACACAAAACATAACACAATTGGCTTTGCGTTTGCTTATCTTGACAGGCGTTCGTATTAATCCTTTGCGTCATATTCGTGAATCAGATTAAAGATGATATATGGACAATTCCTGCTGAGAATATCCAATCTTTAGAAGTCTGTTTGAAATAGAGATTAAGACTTTTAAGAGTTCTATGAATCATTCTAGATTTTTTGTGTTCGATTGGAGTAAGAATATTGCGTATATCTCCTAATCTCTGAAATAAGAAACCTCATTTGGGAAAAGTATGAAATTGAAAGGGCAATGCTAACGTTCATTTTTATTGTTATTTTTTAAGTGAGCTTTACTGCTTTCAAAAGTATTTGGAATGCCTTTTACAGAATGGAGATGATGGTTTTAGTTCATGTTTTTTTTATCGCGTTCTTTAATGGGGGGAATGCTTCTCATGCAAAATAGAGCGCCCAATACAAAATATGCTTATGTTGTACTGTCACGCTTTTTTTAAAGGAATATTTTTCAATATTTGTGGCATCCATTTTATGACGGCGTTTTTGAATGTTATAATGGTTTTGTAGAAGGGTAAATGGTAAAGTCTCGGGTGTAGTGTATAAACGGCACTATGCTCTTTACGCTTAAATAAAAAAGCAAGCCCCCGCCCCTTACACATCTTGCCAGATTCCAATGTTGGTATATCCTTTGGTGCTTGAGACAGTATCTCACTCTTTTTATACAGTTTTTACCCACAGATCAGCTCCTCTTGTGATTGACAAGCAAGTGATTTGATTGCTTCAACATGAGAGCAATTTAAAATGAGAAATCTTACCATATTCAAGATTCTAATTTAATATGAATAATGCTAGATTATGATGATTAATCAGTTTGTTATCTATGAAGAAAGAAAATAAGGAGGAGGAATTTGTCGAAAAGTTAGATTGTTTATAGATTGGCGCTGGTTAAGAAACTTTGTCCTTAAGGGCAGAGAGGATGTTAAAAAATAAAACCAGCTTTTCGCTGGTTTTATCGAAATATCATCATTATGATGAAAGAGTGTATTATGCAGCGTAGACAGCTTTACTGTTTTCATCTGTTTCTTCTCTCTCAGTTTTAAACTCACGTTCCGGCTTGTTGGAGAGATGCATCTCTATGAGATTGATCGCTTCTGTTTCAGAAAGACTATTAATAACCGCAATTTCGCGGGCCATTCTTTCAAGAGCAGCTGTATAAAGTTGGCGCTCAGAGTAAGATTGTTCAGGCTGTAGATTAGAGCGGAAAAGATCACGGACCACTTCGGCGATACAAATAAGATCTCCTGAGTTGATTTTAGCATCATATTCTTGTGCACGACGTGACCACATGGTGCGTTTAACGCGTGCTTTTCCGCGTAAAACTTTTAAGGCACGTTCAACAGAATCACTAGCAGATAATTTACGCATTCCAACGGAAAGGGCTTTTGCAATGGGGACTTTGACATCCATCTTATCTTTCGCGAAATGAATGACAAAAAGCTTTAATTTATGTCCTGCAACTTCTTGATCTTCAATCGCTATAATTTGTCCTACTCCATGCGTAGGGTAGACGATATATTCAGAGGTTGCAAATTCTTTGGTCTTGGAAGACGTTCCATGTTGGGATGCCATATTTTAGTTTACTCCCTTATGATCAACAAATGTATCGGAAAACAGGTTATAAACCTGAGGGTTGAGTTTTCTTTAACCAAGTATATTGTACCAATTAAGTGAGCATAAAAGCCGAGTACTTTTAAATCAAAAAAAAATACACCGCTTTACTATAACAAGCAAAGAAAAATACTTAGAAAGATGATCATGTTAAAATAACACTAACATCAAAATTTAAAAGAATCAATCATTTCGCTTAAGGATTTTTTATTTTTACAAGAGAAGTCTTTCAATCGTTGAAGGAGGAGAGTGTACACTTTATCATTACTCTTCGCCACTTCCTGGATTTTCTGAAAAATACTTTTCTAATTTATTTGGAACACCATCCATTTCTTTTGCTTGAGGAAGAGGATCTTTTTTGGTGGTTAGATTAGGCCATTTGTTTGCATAATGAAGATTGAGTTCTAACCACTTTTCTAATCCTGGTTCTGTATCAGGTAAAATCGCTTCTGCTGGGCATTCTGGCACGCAAACACCACAATCGATGCATTCATCGGGGTGAATAACAAGCATATTTTCCCCTTCATAAAAACAATCAACTGGGCAGACTTCAACGCAATCGGTATATTTGCAGTGAATGCAGTTGTCGGTTACTACGTGGGTCAAGATCAAACTCCATTTGTTACTTTAATTCTCTTTAGAGGAAAGTGTGTGCGTGTTTTTATGATTGGTGAGTTGATCGCGTAGTACAGCTAGTTTCGCAAAAGGTGAATCAGGATTAAGGCGCTTTTCTTTTTGAAAGGGCTTATGATTTGCATGTTTTCCTTGGGATTTGTGGAACTTATGAGAGCGTTTTGCTTGTGATGGTGCTTCTTGAGGGGAATTTTCATTTTTGTATTCCGCTTTTTTTACAGCGTTCTTCGATTTATTTTGCCACTTATTTCCTAATTTATCACGTTTTTTTTGTGCATGGTGGGGAAATTGATGCTTATAATGCCATAATAAAATAACTTTATCTTCTTCTGTAGAGCGAGGGGATTTGGCAAAATTCCCAACAGGTTCAGCTGCTGGTAAGCGATTGGTTTTATGGAGATGTTGTTCAATACTAGAGGATAAAGTGTTTGGGAATGAGGTATTTTTTTCTTCTCGTGTTGTTTCTAAATCGCTTATTGTTTGCCATTGACTTCCAACGCATTCTGCTGCAGGAACATCTTGCATTGCCCTATTGACAGGGGAAGAGGCTTGGTGTGCAAAGAGATTTTGTTCAAAAACAGTATTGTTTATGCTGTACGATTGATAACCAAGTCCTTTGAGGATTTCTTCCATATCGTTTCCATTGGCCCCAAGAATGGACATCATGGCTGGTGTAACAAAAAAACTTTTGCCATCATAGGCTCCATCGGGTTTAGGATCACTTCCTTGTTTCCAATGAAGTGCGGGACGGATGAGATTGGCAAGACGTTCTAAAATATCAATCCGTACAGCACGTTGTCCTAAGATTCGGTAGCCGGCTAATTGATAAAATTGGCGGTTATAGGTAGGATCAACAATCAAAGAGGTTCGACCAGCAGATAATGCTGAAAAAATTTCACCCAAACCAGTTTGATCTTGTTCCGCATTTTGAAGATTCCACAGGAGAGTAATGGCTTGAACCGGAGTAGGTTTAAGCATTCCGGCAACATAGATATGAAAAGCGCCAAAACGCACGCCTAGACGTCGAAGAACGGCACGTGATTCTTGTGCAAGGTTTTTGACAATGTCTAAGACTTCGCGGCGTGGTAAAATCCCTAAAGAGTTAAAAAGTTGTAAAGCAAGACTGTTTGTTGAATCCGTTAAATTATCAGCATTGCGCAAATCAAACAGGGGTTTTAAAGTCGTTTCAAAATGAAAGGTGACAAAGCGTTCTAATCGTTTCACAACGTTATTGCGGGATTCTCCCGTGAGTTGTTCATCTGCTAAAACAATCAGTTTTGGTTTGAAAAAATCTTCTGTTGCTACAAGTTGTCCTACGGGTTGACCAATCCAGCGCACAATTCCATCAGAACTGAGGGTAAAATCTCCATTTGCACAAGCACAAAAACGTGTCGCGCGTTTGGAAAAAGCAAGAATCAAATTCTCATTCTCTATTTCTGTCGAAATTTGCTTCCCAGCTATTTGATCGGTACTGTTTTTGTTGGCATAAAAACGAAAACCTTCAAATTTACCCCTTCCGTGTTTTTCAATGAGAATATCATCTTGAAGAATCTCATTCTGTTGAACAATCTTGCTATCCATGATCATTTTCTTTCTCAGTGTGGCACTGGTCAAAAGCTTTTTGCGATAATTTCATAATGGTGCTCTTTCTTTAACACGTTTGTTGCGTTTGCTTCAATCACTCTTGTCATTTTTTGCTGTTTCTTTGCGCCTTTAAAACTTGAATGATTCTTTTTTCATTCAGTTTTCATTCAGTTTAGATGCTTTATATTTGCAAATTACACTTATTAGTTGTATTGTAAAGCTGAAAGCATAAATAAATTCTTCAATTTAAAAGGAAACGGAACCGGTTATCAAAAAACGGCATTTCTTTTGCATGATCACTTTATTTTTTTGCTGTTTTGTCATGAAAAGTGAAAAGAAAGTTTTTTCAAATATTTCATAGGCTAAAAGGCATATTGTAAAGGCATTTTGCAGGTGAAATTGTGTCTTATGACAAGAAGTTTTACCATGACAGTAAAAAAAACAATTGCGATTATAAAATTACACGTTAAAGTAGTGGTTACAGAAGTTAACAACTTTTGCGTTCTTTTTAAGCGAAGAACAATGATGTCGTTGCCAAATCAATTTTGATAAATTTAATCGCAAGGGGTTATTATGGGTAATCTTTCAAATGCTGTTTATAAAAGCAGCAAAAATTATAGCGATGCAGACAAAAGCTTAGGACGTAATATGATGCGTTCTGCTATGCAAGCACCTTATCTTGAACGACAAAAAGAGCATGATTTGGCTCTGCGGTGGAAAGACAAACGTGATGATGATGCCATGCATCAAATTGCAGCGGCTCATATGCGTTTAGTGATTGCTATTGCTAATCGCTTTAAACGTTTCAAAATGCCATTGGGGGATTTGGTACAAGAAGGGTATGTGGGACTATTGGAAGCAGCTGCACGTTTTGAACCTGATCGGGAAGTGCGTTTTTCAACATATGCAACGTGGTGGATACGCGCTTCTATTCAAGATTATATTTTGCGAAACTGGTCAATTGTTCGAGGGGGAACCAGTTCTTCGCAAAAAGCACTTTTCTTTAATCTTCGGCGTTTGAGAGCAAAACTGGTGCAGGATGATAGTGCTTTATCGAAACAGGATATTTTTCGCACAATCGCTGAAAAACTCGGCGTTTCTGTGCGTGATGTTGAAACCATGGATTTTCGTTTTTCCAGTTCTGATAATTCCTTGAGTGTTTCTGTTTCTGAGAACAGTGATAATCCCATTGCAAAGATGGATGTGTTGGTGGATGAGAGTCCTCTTCCTGATGCTTTAATTGAGCAAGTCATTGATGGTCAACGGCGTACACAATGGCTTTACGATGCGTTGCAAATTCTCAACGAACGGGAGTTGGAAATTATTCGCTTTCGTCGCTTAAATGAAGAGGGTGCGACTCTCGAAGTTTTGGGTGAAAAATTAGGAATCTCGAAAGAGCGCGTGCGTCAAATTGAAGCTAGGGCTTTGCAAAAATTGCGTTCTGCTCTCCTTACGATTCATTCAGAAGATGCTTACGATATATAAGCAGTGAAAGGCTTTTGGGGGGGAAAGAGAATATATTAAGTGGGGGCATATGAGAATATGATAAAGTCAGCTTTAGGGGATGGCCATATTTGTTTAGGAATATGCCTCTTTGGGAGTGCTACTGATAAACAGAAGAAGATAGGGGGCTGTTAGTTTGGAGGAAATATATATCAAACGGAGACCTATAAAGGCATGATGAAGTTGGATTTTAAAGTGTTCCTCTTTATTTTCGAATATGCTTTAAGGGGGGGGCGTGATACAGACAGAAAAGAATCAAAACTGTAACGGATGAGAAGAAAGGCTTATTCTGTAATAATTTTCACTTTTGTACCTGCGGGTAAAGTTTGCGTTGGTGAGAGGGCGTTGAGGATGCGAAAGAGTTTTTCTTTATAGGGTGTGTATTGCATTTTATCTGCAAGATTGGCAACGGTTTCTCCTTGTTTAACACGGACAACACGGATTTTTAAGGGCTGCAATTTTTTTAACTGTGAAGATGAAAGAGAATGAAAGCTTTGTAGCGTTTTTTGGGCAACCTCTGCAAAATTTCGAGAATTATGTGGAGCGGCCGTCAAAAAACGAAAGATGTGGTTGTTGAATGGAATGACAACCACATCAAATTGCCATTGATCATTGGTAGCATGGGCCCGCGCTCCAAGTAAACTTTGGTTTTGGGATTCTTGACGCATAAATTCTTGATTGCGGAGCCCTTGAATTGTGATGGGGCGGATAGATGATTGATCTAGACCGATAATCCAGCCGCTTTTCAAATAATCACTCGCAGATATTTCAGCAGGATGTGGAATAGCGTCAAAACGAATCGCAATTTTATCTGGTCCACTGGCCCAAACAGTGTGTGCTGAATGTTCTATTGTAAAATTGTTTGGAACAGAAAAAGCTATGCGCAATTGTGGGTGAATAAATTGGTTGCCTCGTACAAAACCTGTATAAAAGCCTCCTCCAAAAATTATGCCATCAAGGCTTTTGAGAAAAGAATCATGATCGGATATTTTATTATTCCCTTTACTGATTTTACGCGCTTTTTCTATCGCAAGCCGAATGCGTTGAGGGGTAGTTGGGTGAGAAGCTAGAAAATCTAGAGAGGCATTTTGGGTGCCAGAGATATTACGCAAAGCACTATAGGCTTCCATTGTTTGAAGAAAGCGCGGTGAAGCAAAAGGATCATATCCTGACTGTTGGAGCATTTCGAGTGCAAGGGAGTCAGCTTCCAGCTCTTGATTGCGGGAAAATTGCGCGAGTTGTTGCTTGTTTTGCATAGGGTTATGAAGTTTTTTGCCAATAGAAGAAAGAAGACGTGAAGACATGTGATTTGTCATCTTTAATTGGGCTTCTTTTTGCAGGCGTAAAATGCCATGATTGGCTCTGATATGTGCTATCTCATGGGCTAAAATGGCTGCAACTTCTGAAGAATCATTGGCTAATGCCAGCATGCCACGGGTGATGTAGATCGAACCATTGGGGAGCGCAAAAGCGTTTACAGTTTCTGAGTTTAAAATTGTTACAGAATAGCTTTGATGAGAACTATGTGATGCAACTGCCAGTTTACGGACAATCTTTGCTAAAAGGTGTTCAAGTTTTGCATTATGATAAGCGCCACCATACATTTGTAAAATACGTGGGTGTTGCAGAGCGCTTAATGTGACATAGATATTGTGATTGTTGACACTTTTGATAGTTTTAGAAGAAATGGAAGAAAGCCTGTTATTTTGAGAAAGGGGTGTATGACAAGCCGAAAGGAGAAGTGTTAAACTTATGAAAGTTGCTTTATACAGGCATGAGTGAAAAAGAAAATTGCGGTGAAAAATGGGGTGCGTTGGACCATGGTGCACATTATTTCTGCGGAGTAATTTGGCAAATTGCATTTGTATCTTTGTATCGTATGTTTCTTTAAGAAAGGCATTAGGAGTAGGGATTCGTTTGGCTATATCACGCTTTTTGTTTATAAAAAATGACTCTCACTTATAAAAGATGCACTGTAAAGAAAATTTTGTGAAAGGCAAAGTATGGCATGACAACATTTACGATATTATTAAATGGGGATGTTCATATCACTGATCGTTTGCTTAATCAAATTCAAAACAGTCGGGTAATTGCTGCTGATGGTGGTATGCGTCATGCGGCAGCGCTTAATGTGATGCCTGAGTTGTGGTTAGGGGACTTTGATTCATCAGATGAGAATTTAATACGTCAATATAGTCATGTTCCGCGTGAAGTTTTTCCTTCTGATAAAGATATGACAGATAGTGCTCTGGCATGTGAAAGAGCGCTGCAAAATGGCGCTAAAAAGCTTATTTTATGCGGTGCTTTGGCAGGGAAGCGAAGTGATCATAGCCTTTCTCATATGACGCAAGCGTTGATGATGGCTGAAAGGGGTATTTCAGTGTTGTTGACAAGCGGTTTGGAAGAAGGTTGGCCGGTTTTGTCAAAACCTTGTTCGTATGATTTGCCTAAGGGATGTTTGTTTAGTATTATCGGTTTTTCTGATTTAAAAGGTTTAACGCTTAAGGGAGTAAAATGGCAAATTTGTGACAAAAATGTGTCATTTGGCTCTTCTTTAACACTTTCTAACCGTATTTGTGGAACCTTTTCTTGCCATTTAGGTTCTGGAAAAGCTATATTGTTAGCGTCTGTGCCTATTCCATAAAGCTCTTCCAATATATTTTGAATAAGGCAGAGGGGGGCCTAGTGATGAAGTGCCGACATAAACGATATATGTATTGATCTTGAGAAGGAAAGGTTTTGATATGTTAAAATCAATTTTTAAAGTGGCCGTTGTTTCAGCCATTGGTTTCAGTTCAGTCGCTTGTACTACAAACGATGAACGTGTTGCACGTTACGGCGTAGGAGGAGCAGCAATCGGTGCTTTGGCTGGAACTGCTATTGGTGGAAGTACGCCTGGAGCAGCGCTTACCGGTGCAGCATTTGGTGCTTTGGCTGGAACAGTAACAGGTGCAGCTGCAAATCAAAGAAAACAACAAAGACAGGCATCACAATTGTGCACGTATCGTGGTCGTAGAGGGTATGTTTACCAAGCTCCTTGTGGGCAGAGAGTTTCTGTTAGACAATTATGTGCTTACCGTGATGCAAGAGGGGTGATGTATAAAGCACCTTGTCCGCGCCGCGTTCGTTAATGGCGGTGCCGCTTCTGCGGCTTGACCGCATTTTCTTAAATTTTGGAAAAACGCCTTTGCTCAATCAAGCTTCTTTATCGGTTGAGCAGGGGGCGCGTATTGCGTTGGTTGGCCGTAATGGTTGTGGAAAATCGACCCTGTTAAAAATTGCCGCAGGAATATTAGAACCTCATGGTGGCGAAATTTTTCGCCACCCGCGAGTAACGTTCCGTTATGTCTCACAAAATCCGGATTGTTCAGGATTTGAAGATATTAATGCTTATATGGAAGCGGGGCTGGACGATACATCTGATGTCCAGTGGATCAATACGCTTCGCACAAATTTAGGGTTTTCGGGGACGGAAAAATTGGAAACGCTTTCGGGAGGCGAAAAGCGGCGTGTTTCGTTGTTACGGGCCATTGCTGCAAAACCCGATATTTTGTTCTTAGATGAACCAACCAATCATCTTGATTTACCAACTATTGAATGGCTGGAAGCTGTTTTGTCTTCTTTGCGTTCAGCGATTGTGGTGATTTCCCACGATCGGCGATTTTTAGAAAATGTTACGCGGTCAACGGTATGGCTTGATCGTGGCACAACCAAAAGACTGGAAAAGCGTTTTTCAGAATTTGAAAATTGGCGTGATAAAGCACTGGAAGAAGAAGCCATCGAACAGCATAAATTGGGGCGCCAAATTGCTCGTGAAGAGCAATGGTTGCGTTATGGCGTGAGCGCACGGCGTAAGCGTAACGTACGGCGCTTAGGCGAATTAAAAGACTTAAGACAGCGTCATCAAACCTATAAAGGGCAGCCAGGAAATGCACTTTTGACAGCAGCGAAAAGTCATGATTCTGGGCAATTGGTGCTTGAAGCAAAGAAAATTTCAAAATCCTATGGTGAGCGCATGATCGTGAAAGATTTCTCTTTGCGCATTCAGCGGGGTGATCGAATTGGTTTGGTGGGACCTAATGGTATCGGAAAGACAACGCTCCTGTCTGCATTAATTGGGCAAGAAGCCGTGGATAGTGGAACGGTGAGGCATGGCTATAACCTCTCCATGGCATTGCTTGATCAGCAGCGTATTTTAAATGAAGAAGAAACTTTAGCGCATTATTTAACGGGAGGAAGAGGTGATACTCTTGTGATCAATGGGCTGGAGCGGCATGTTGTTTCTTATATGAAAGACTTTTTATTTTCACCAGAACAAGCACGCACTCCCCTTAAAGAATTTTCAGGGGGAGAAAGAGCACGCCTCATGCTTGCACGCCTTCTTTCGCGTCCTGCAAACTTTTTGATTCTTGATGAACCGACCAATGATTTGGATATGGAAACTTTGGATTTGTTGCAAGAATTTATTGCTGATTTTGCGGGAACAGTATTGTTGGTCAGTCATGACAGAGACTTTTTAGATCGTACTGTAACGCATATGTTGGCACCTCAAGGTGATGGTCATTGGGTTTTGTATGCGGGTGGCTATAGTGATATGATAGCGCAAAACCAGCATGCTCTTCGTTTACAACGCAAAAAAACAGAATTATCGCAGCGTAAAGCACCTTCAAAATCTCAAGCGGGAGAGCTTTCAAAGCAGGACTCATCAACAGATCATAGCTTGGTAGGGCGGGAGAAAAAAACACGAGGTAAATTGTCTTATAAGCAGGTTTATGCATTAGAAAAATTGCCTGAAGAAATCGCTATTTTGCAGGACGAAATCAAAAAAATTGAGCAAGAGCTCTCTGATCCAACCCTTTATCGCCGCGATAAAGAACGTTTTGAGCGTTTATCAACGGCATTGGAAAAAAAGAAAAATACTTGCACACAAAAGCAAGAAGAATGGCTAGAACTTGAAATTTTACGCGAAGAAATGGAAGCGTGTTCACGGTAATATCTAAAAAACTTTAAAAGATTTGTATTGCATCATCGCTTTTCTTTGATTTGTTACAAGAGTTTGTGGCTGATTTAGCGGGAACAGTGCTGTTGACGAGTTATGGCAGAGACTTTTTAGATTGCACTGTAACATATAGCATTTCAAGGCGATGGTCATTGGGATTTCTATACGGGGGCAATGATATGGTAGCGCAAAACAAGCATGCTCTGAGCTTAAAAGGCAAAGAAACAAAACTATCTTTGCTGGGAGCTTTTTCAAAATTTCATATATGGAAGCACGCCAGTTTCATTGCATACTTTGCCAGTCCCCAATGTTGCTACAGCTCCTTTGGAATTTGAGAGCATTCGTAAGAAACATGCCCTTGTCTTTACCTTATGCTTTAAAGATACCACCTCCGCTTATGACGGAAAAGCAAATGATCCTCATTAATTCTAACATAAGAAGTGTTGTGATGAGAAAAGCTTACTGTATTCGATATTATGATTTGAGTTTAAAAATGATGATTTGTTAGGATAAATCAACATGTTATTGTAACATTTCTAGGAGGAGAAAATGATGGCGATTAAAACAAAGCGAACAATTTCCACATTGATCGGTTTAGAAGATGCAGTTGAACTGTCTTCTTATTTCCTCCGTAATGCGAATCACCTGCGTCCTTTTGAACCTGTTAGATCTGATGGTTACCACAGCCTAACGGCTTGGGAAACACAAGCCAATGCATTTGCTTGTGAAAGTGCAAAGGGACAAGCATACCGATATGCCGTACGATTAAAAAATGAAAACACAATTATTGGTGTTGTGAATTTTACAAATGTGATTCTGGGTGTTTTTCAAGTCTGTCATCTTGGTTTTTCTCTTGATGAAAAACAACAAGGAAAAGGTCTCATATTTGAGAGTTTATAGGCTCTAATACGGCATATCTTTCATATTTATCATCTGCATAGAGTGATGGCAAATTATAGACCTGAGAACATAAAAAGCGAACGTTTATTAAAACGCCTTCATTTTGAAAAAGAAGGCTATGCTAAAGACTATTTGATGATTTCTGGAAAATGGAGAGATCACATTCTAACCTCTCGAATCAATGATCTGTATGAGTCCTTTAATAGATTTGAATAAAGTTTTGTTAAGGGTCTTTTTATCAAATGTATAAATATGCTGCACTTTTCCCTATCCTAAAAGACGAAGATCCTTAACCACCTCTTCTTTTGTAAACGGTTCAGACTCTCGTTTAGCGGATTTCAACTGCTGACCGCTTTCATATGTTTCTTTTCGTAGATAATAAATTGATTTATCATCATAATTCATTTTTTCAATTTGAAGGAAGAGAGTACTCAATATCGGAAGACTTTCTCATTTCAAATCTCTAGATGTTTAATCATAAAAACACCTCTCTTGCACATCACAAACTGGGTTGGCATAGGTTGGCATACAAGTGAGGGTTTATGTGGATAAAAATGATTGAAGAATAAGAATAAAAATTCTCTGTATAAATCCTTTTAAATGTGAGGGCTGTTATAAATATTGTGTATTCTGTGACCGATAGTCTCGTTACAAGTTACACAAACTGCTTATTGTTTGGGTGAAATTTTTATACATTCATTTGTTTTTTATATTTTCTTTTCTTAGGAAAATTTCCAATGTTCTCAATGGTGTTAATTCATACCAAGCGCATTTTTATATAGCTCAATGATTGCTTCTTCTTCCATTCGTTCATGTTCTTCTTTTTTACGCAATCGTATAATGCTTCGAACAGCTTTACTATCAAAACCAGAGCCTTTAAGTTCAGTGTAAACGTCTTTAATATCATCAGAAATGGTTTTTTTCTCTTCTTCTAGTCTTTCAATACGTTCGATAAAAGAGCGTAATTGGTTTACGGATATAGCGTGTGTTTGATCGGTTACTGTATCGTTCATTGTATTTTTCTCCAAGTTATATATTTTAAGTTGTTTTTCGACGACGAATTTAGGTTAAAAAAGCTTGAAAATAAAAAGTAAGTCAAGCTACACAGTTTTTTTACAAATTGACTTTAAATATTTTGTAAAATTTTTAAAATATATGCATTGATAAAAGGGCTATAAAAAGAAAAATATACGTTTTAGATTTGAAAAGCTTTTAAAATAAAGAAATGTGTAATTTGTTTTGAGAATTTGGCATTATAGAGGAAGTTTTGTGATTTTAAAAAAACGATATTGGGTGCTTCAGAAAGGATTAAAAGTTTTTCTCTTGAGCCTTTTGCTCTTGTTTCCCCTTGTTGTTTTTGCAAAAGCTGACTTTAGGGTTTGTAATACAACTCAGCAGTCTGTAGGGGTTGCTCTTGGATATCGTACATTTTCAGGGTGGGTGAGCGAAGGCTGGTGGACTGTACCAGTGACGGAGTGTAAAACTTTAATTGAGGGGCCTCTTGCTTCACGGTTTTATTATTTTTATGCGGAAGGGGCACAAAAAAAAGGGAACTGGGCAGGCTCTGTGACCATGTGTGTGCAAGATAGCCAGTTTACCATTCAAGGGGTTCATGATTGTTTCCCTCGAGGATATCAAAAGGCTGAATTTAAAGAAATCGATACCGGAAATCAAACCAGTTGGATGGTACAGTTGACGGATGAGTCTTTGCTAAACAATTCAGTTATACCTTCTCTTTCAGGAAATTCTCCACCGTGAAACGTGCACGTAAAGTAAAAATTATTGCCACTCTTGGTCCTTCTTCTTTTTCTCGTTTGATGATTGAAAAGCTTTTTAGGGCAGGGGCAGACGTTTTTCGTCTTAATATGAGCCATACTGATCGTGATATGCTGGGTGATTTGGTCAAGTCTATACGAGAAGTTGAAAAAACAGTTCGACGCCCCATTGGTATTTTAGTGGATCTTCAGGGGCCAAAACTGCGTGTGGGGCGTTTTGCTAAGGGGCAAGCAGATTTGCGTGTTGGGCAAAGCTTTACGTTAGATAATCGCGATGTTCTTGGTGATGCACAGCGTGTTTTTTTCCCTCATGAGGATGTATTTTCAGCTGTTAAACCAGGAAATCGGTTGTTGATTGATGATGGAAGGGTGGAACTGCGTGCGCAAGTTTGTGATGGTCATTCTATACAGTGTCGCGTGGTTGCTGGAGCCCGTATTTCTGATCGAAAAGGTGTCAGTTTTCCCGATACAATTTTGCCTTTTGATGCGATGACGTCAAAAGATAAGGGGGATCTTCAGGCTCTTTTACAGCAGCCTGTTGATTGGGTTGCTCTTTCTTTTATTCAACGTCCAGAAGATATTATGGCGGTGCGTCAGTTGACGAAAAGCAAGGTGTCTTTGATGGCTAAAATCGAAAAGCCTCAAGCCTTGGAGCATATAGAGAAAATTATTGAGGTATCTGATGGCATTATGATTGCACGGGGTGATCTCGGAGTGGAAATGCCTTTGGAAAAGGTTCCTGCACTTCAGATGGAGCTCATAAAAGCTTGTCGTTTAGCAGGAAAGCCTGTTGTGGTGGCAACACAAATGCTCGAATCAATGATCACATCTCCTGTTCCGACACGCGCAGAAGTGTCGGATGTTGCTACAGCAGTTTATGCAGGAACAGATGCGGTGATGTTGTCGGCTGAATCTGCTTCTGGTCGTTATCCTGAAGAAGCTGTGCTTATGATGGACCGAATCGCGCGGCAAATCGAACAGGATCACACTTATGCCGCTCAGGTTGGAGCACAACATCCAGCACCAGAATCAACAGGAACGGATGCGATTTCTCTTGCTGCGCGTCAGATTGCTGAAACACTTGCGCTATCCGCTATCGTTGCTTATACGGCTTCAGGAACAACGGGGGTGCGCGCCTCTCGTGAACGCCCTAATAGACCGATTATTGCTTTATCTCCCATTGTGGAAACAACACGGCGTTTGGCTCTCGTTTGGGGGCTTCATTGTGTGGTCACGCAAGATGCACGGAGTTTAGAGGATATGGTTGATCGTGCAGCAGCCATTGCATTTCAGGAAGGTTTTTGCAAAGGGGGAGATCGCTTCCTTGTGACAGCTGGTGTTCCCCTTGGAACGCCTGGTGCGACAAATCTCTTGCGTATTGCTTCTGTCTCTCAAGATGGAACGAAAGGGATTTGAGCCGTTTACGCATGGTGTTTTTTCATGCGCCTTTGAACAGGCTTTAAAAACAACGGCTGTTCGTCTTTTGTGAATGCCTCCATAGACTCATTATTCTTTTATCTCCTATCGTAAGATAGCAAGATATTGCGTTAGGTCGTCCAGTTTGGTGATGGGAGCAGATCCGGTGATATTGTCTTTTGATTTTGTTTTAGTTCTGAGGAAGCTGCTTTTACGGTAGGGCATTTAATGGGAGCCCCCTTTTTATTTCATTGAGGCATATTGGGAATTGCTTTATTGATGTTTATACGAGCGAGATGTTCATTGATAATGAGAATTTATTCTTTTTCTTTTTGGATGAGAGCCTTGAAATTGTTCTCATTTTAAACTTTTGCAAACAGAATTGAATAAAGTTAAAATTATGTACCTAAAAAATCGTACTGGTATGTTATAAGAAAAAGTGATGGGTGAATGTGTTTTTAAATATGCTTTGTCGGGGAATTTGCAACATATTGATTTATAATGATAATTTATCGTTATTAAACTTGAATTAGAACCCCGAATACCGTAAGATTATCTTAAATTTATTTATGTTTTGTTAATCATAACTCTTTGCTTGTACGTCATAAGTGGGTGGGACATGTGGGTAAAAATTGTACAAGAAAGGCATACTTCTTATGAAGCGTTTCAAGAGCCAAGGGGGCTGTTGCAATATTGAGGGCTGACTATAATGATGATGCCGACTTGCTCTTTCTTTTATTAAGCTTGGAGATTTTGAGGGGTGGGGAGAGAAATATGGATTATTTGTTATAAGGATAAAGATGTCGGTAGAGGATGGTTTCAAGAGCTATTGTTGTTTATGATGTTTGAGGTTGTATGAGATTAACATACTCTTTGGGTTTGACTTTTTTCCTGCTCTAAAGGATGAAAATACTTAATTCACGCTGGTTTATAAATGATACGGTTCTTTTCGGTGGGTTTCATCGGATGGACATTTCAGGCGCAAAGACTCTATGGTGCTTATATTATCAAATAGCGGTGTTTTACGGTATAATAGATAAGGTTATTTTTTAATATATATTGTATTATCTAGGGGAAAGAATTTTTTGGCATGCATTCATAGGGAACATGAATATAGCTCTTTTTTTCGAAGGGTGCTTTATTTGTTTGTTGTTGTTGTCATTTATATGATTTTTTTTACAATAATGTTGGTTTTGTTATCTTATTGCGCTTTTAAAAGACATCTCATTTGAAATGTGGTGATATAAGGTAGCCTCCTTGATATAGGAAGTGTTTGTGCGGAGGTGAAATATTCAGGGTAGGGCTTTCTTGTTGAGGTTTAAGTTAATCCCATAAGTCGTGAGTAGCTGGAATCCTTCCTATAAAAAACCAGACTGTTTACACACTGGTGTGGGTTTTAGGATTTTTGTTCTGTAAGGTGTGAGAGGCAAGTCAAATCTTGGTTTATTACGCGCTGATGTACTTTTTAGAAATCTTCCTGTTCTTGTTCTTGAATGTTTGTGCAGTTTTGATCATCTTTGAGCAATTGGTTGGTGAGATTTTCAATGCGTTGTGTGGTGTCACGCATAATTTTCCCCATGGTGCGGTCTCTTTCGTTGTGGAGTCGTAAAAGAGTGTTGTAGTCTTCTTGTAATTTTTTATTTTCTCGTTTTATTTCTTCCATTTCATCAATAATCATTATGCCAGCCATAACCGATAAACGATGGTCGCCAATTTCACCAAAATTGTTCTTTAAATGTGTGATATATTGATCTAATTGAGCAGCAAGCGCAATAAGACGACGTTCTTGTCCTTTGTCACAAGCCATGCGATAAATTTTACCATCAATGGTAACGGAAACAGTTTCCATACATTCAAACCTTTATCTATCAATGACAACACGAATTGTTTCCATTGCTTTAATAAGACGTTTGGAAACTTCTTTGTTTACGGACTCTAAGCGTTCAATTTGGGCTTCAGCTTTGTCAAGCGCTTGGGCAAGATGGCTGCGGTCAGCATTCATTCGTTGGATTTCTTCTTCCCATTCGTTATTTTTATCAATAACGGCATTGCGGTTTATTATGGTGATCTCTAAAGTTCTAAGTGCCTTTTCTAGGTGCTCTAAAGCATCTTGTAGAACTGTAGTCTCTTGGTTCATTGCCTTTATCCTTTGGGTAATTGTATCCTTTATCAATGTGTTATGCAAAAACGAATCACTTTCACTCTTGTGTTGTGTGCATTTTATTTTTAAGTATGTAGGATATTTTAGCAAGCAAAGCAGGGGATAGATATAAATTAAAAGCTGGATTTTTTGCGCGTATTGGCATAAATGACATGGATATACAGAACGCGTGAGGGGAATGTTATTAATATTATTGAAGTGGTGGCAAAAAGTCTCACGCTAAGGATTAGAAAATAGTATTTCTTGAGAACTTTAAGAGAATACGGAAAAAGCAACAGAATAACGTATTTAACGAAATGGTCGATTATTCATGACAAACACCCACCAACAGAATCAGATGGCCAATGCTATCCGTTTTCTTGCTATTGATGCGATTGAAAAAGCAAATTCTGGTCATCCGGGTTTGCCAATGGGAGCAGCCGATATTGCTACGGTTCTTTATACAAAATTTCTTGCTCATGACCCCAAAAAACCTCGCTGGCCTAACCGTGATCGTTTTGTGTTATCAGCAGGACATGGGTCTATGTTGCTTTATGCTCTCTTGTATCTTTCTGGTTATGAAGATATTGGCATTGAAGATCTCAAAAATTTTCGCCAATTAGGAGCAAAGCTTGCTGGGCATCCAGAATATGGGCATGTGGCGGGAATCGAAACAACCACTGGTCCTCTCGGACAAGGATTGGCTAATGCCGTGGGGATGGCTCTTGGAGAGCGTTTGCAAAATGCCCGTTTTGGTGATCTTATCAACCATTACACTTATGCGTTGGTAGGCGATGGATGCCTTATGGAAGGGATATCTCAAGAAGCACTTTCCCTTGCCGGTCATTTGAAACTCAATAAGCTTATTGTGTTGTGGGACGATAATAATATTTCTATCGATGGAGAGATTTCCCTTGCTGACAGTACAGATCAGATTGCGCGTTTTAAGGCATCTGGTTGGGAGACACATAAAGTCAATGGGCATGATCAAGCAGCAATTGCGCGGGCTATTGAGGCGGCACAAAATTCCGATAAACCAACTTTGATCGCTTGTAAAACAACAATTGGTTTTGGAGCACCCAATAAAGCGGGTACCAATAAAGTTCATGGTGCCCCTTTGGGTGCACGAGAAATCACTGAAACCCGTATCGCTTTAGGGTGGGATGCTGAGCCTTTCGTTATTCCAGCCGATATTCTCGATAATTGGCGCTTGGCTAGTCTCAATGCTGCTAAAAAACGTCAAAAATGGGAAGAAAAATTTGCTGATCTTCCTGTTTCAGAGCGTGTGGAGTTTGAAAGATTGATGCGGGGCGATCTCGTGGGCGGATTTGATGGCGCTATCGATGCTTATAAACAGAAATTGGTTGAAGAGCGCCCCGTTGTTGCTACGCGTAAAGCTTCGGAAATGGCTCTTGAAGTGATCAATGAAGTCATTACGGAAACCATTGGTGGTTCTGCCGACCTAACAGGGTCCAATAACACAAAAAGCAGCCAAATGAAAAGTATCTCTGCAGATGATTTTTCAGGGCGCTATCTGCATTATGGAATTCGCGAACACGCAATGGGCGCTATAATGAATGGGCTTGCTCTTCATGGGGGCTTTATTCCTTATGGGGGAACATTTTTATGCTTTTCTGACTATATGCGTCCCGCTATGCGTTTGTCTTCTCTTATGGGGTTGCGGGTGGTTTATGTCATGACCCATGATTCTATTGGTCTTGGTGAGGATGGTCCTACCCATCAACCTGTGGAGCATTTGGCTTGCCTGCGTTCCATGCCTAATCATCTTGTATTTCGCCCTGCTGATGCCATGGAAACAGTCGAATGTTGGCAATTGGCTTTGAAAGCACGCGGAACACCTTCTACCTTGGCTTTGAGTCGACAAAATCTACCGCTTTTGCGTCAAGAGTATGAAGAAGAAAATCTCTGTATGCTTGGTGCTTATGAATTATTAACGGCCAGTGATGAAGCGCAAGTGACTTTATTTGCTTCCGGTTCAGAATTGCAAATTGCGGTACAAGCACATGCGGTTTTAGAAGAAAAAAATATCCCAACGCGTGTGATTTCTGTTCCTTGTTTTGAACTTTTTTCTCAACAATCTCTCTCCTATCAGCGTGCTCTCATTGGAGAGGCACCGATTAAAATTGCTATTGAAGCTGCTGTCTCCCAAGGATGGGACCGTTTTATTGGCTGTGATGGTGTGTTTATTGGTATGGAGGGCTTTGGGGCAAGTGGAACAATTGATACCCTTTATGCGCATTTTGGTATTACTTGGGAAAATGTCGTTGCGACCGCAGAAAAAGAGCTTGGAAAGATCAAAGAGGAAAAGACAAAATGACAACTTGTGTTGTCATGAGTTGGTTTGGTCGTAGGGCGTCTATACTGTACAGTGTTGTGGATGATCTTGTGCATTATTGTGGATAAGTAAGTGATTAATCAAGATATTGACGTTATAGGAATTAATGATTTGGGATTGATGAAATACCTATTTATTGTGTTTTAAATGGTGTGCTTTTAAAAATTGATGAGGAAACATGTGAAATGACGGTTCGTGTTGCAATTAATGGGTTTGGTCGTATTGGACGCAATATTTTACGTGCGCTTGTAGAAAGTGGACGACAAGATATTAAAGTGGTTGCAATTAATGATTTAGGATCTGTGGAAACAAATGCCCATTTGTTGCGCTATGATTCAGTTCATGGGCGCTTCCCTGGAACTGTTGAGGTGGTGGGGGATGCTATTGATGTGGGAGGTGGTTTAATAAAGGTATGCGCAGAGCGTGATCCTGCTCAATTGCCTTGGAAAGATTTGGATATCGATATTGCTTTGGAATGTACGGGCATTTTTACGGCGCGTGATAAAGCAAGTGCTCATTTGGAGGCGGGGGCAAAGCGTGTTCTTGTTTCTGCGCCTTCTGAAGGAGCAGATCTTACGGTTGTCTATGGGGTTAATCATCAATCTTTAAGCAGCGAGCATCGCGTTGTTTCAAATGCTTCTTGTACAACCAATTGTTTGGCGCCTGTTGCACAAGTTTTACACAACACGGTGGGCATTGAAAAGGGCTTCATGACAACAATCCATTCTTATACGGGTGATCAACCTGTGTTGGATACAATGCATCGGGACCTTTATCGTGCACGTGCGGCAGCTCTTTCTATGATTCCTACCTCAACAGGAGCGGCAAAAGCTGTGGGATTGGTCTTGCCAGAATTAAAGGGATTGCTTGATGGTGTATCGATTCGTGTTCCAACCCCTAATGTTTCTGTGGTTGATTTGACATTTATTGCTAAGCGTTCCACAACAATCGAAGAAATTAATACAGCTATTGCTGCTGCTGCACAAGGTTCTTTGAAGGGAATTTTAGACACGACAGAAGAGAAACTCGTGAGTTGTGATTTTAATCATAATCCTTATTCAGCGATTTTCCACAATGATCAAACCAAAGTAATTGATGGTCAGCTCTGTCGTGTTTTGGTTTGGTATGATAATGAATGGGGCTTTTCTAACCGTATGAGTGATACGGCTGTGGCTTTTGCTAAGACAATATAAGAGGACCTCAGGGTCCTCTTTTTATAGGAAAAAGTCTCATTTTTGTGCAATTTTGAGAAAAACAGATAGAGGCTGTTGTTCTCATGCGCTAGAGAGAAGAGCTATTGAAACATTGATGATGTGTTTTGTTTTAATACTGGGTCAATACGTGCTTTTAAAAGCTGAATAAAAGAATAAACTTTGAAAAAGCAAGATCTGAACGAGATACCCTTTGAGAAAACGTCATAAAAAAGGAGATGTAAATTCTTTTGCCTAGAAGTAAAAGGAAGCTTTAATAGAGATCAAGTTGAGCCAATGCATTTGTTTGCCACAATGGAATATGAAGATTAATAGCAATGGTGGGCTTTTGTACATTTGACGATAAAAGCTTTGGATTTTTAAGCACAGGGTGAGAGATAGGATGTTGTGGATCTCTTGTAAAAGCAAAGAGGGGATAATTGGAAAGAAAAGTGGGCAGGGTTGTTGGATGCGTTTTTATTTGAAACAATGGAAAGTGAAGAGGAAGCAGTGATGGGGTTTCGTACACTTGATGATGTTGATGTTTTGGGCAAACGTGTTCTTGTGCGCGTGGATTTTAATGTTCCTATGGCACTGGGCAAAGTTTGTGACGAGACACGTCTTGTACGACATAAAGAAACACTCGTTGAGCTACAAAAGCGTGGTGCTAAACTTATTCTGCTTTCTCATTGTGGTCGCCCCAAAGGAAAGGTAGAACAAGAGTTTTCACTCCGTCCTGTTGTACAAGTATTGGAAAAGATCATTAATCAGCCGGTTGCTTTTGCTCCTGACTGTATCGGTTCGGCGGTGCAGGTTGCAGTTGAGTCATTACAAAATGGGAGTGTTTTACTGCTTGAAAATGTTCGTTTTCATTCAGGGGAAGAAAAAAATGATTGTTCTTTTGCAGAAGCTTTGGCTCATAATGGCGATCTCTATGTTAATGATGCTTTTTCAGTTTCTCATCGTGCCCATGCTTCGGTAGAGGGCATAACGCATTTGTTGCCTTCTTATGCAGGACGCTCTTTGCAAGGTGAATTGCAGGCATTAGAAAAAGGATTGGGCAATCCAACACGTCCTGTAATTGCCCTTGTGGGAGGTGCCAAGGTTTCTAGTAAGCTTTTTGTGCTCAATCATTTGGTGGAAAAAGTCGACTCTTTGGTTATTGGTGGGGGCATGGCCAACAGTTTTTTAGCGGCGCAAGGTATCCATGTAGGGAAATCACTGTGTGAACATGCATTGATGGAAACAATTAAAAAAATCATTAAAAAAGCGCAAGAGTGTCAATGTAAGCTTCTGCTCCCTCAGGATGCTGTCGTTGGATTTCGCTTTGAAAAAGATGCACCACATCGTCTCTATGACATTGAAGATATTCCACAAGATGGCATGATTATGGATGTTGGTGCACGTTCTATTGCGCATATCAATGCTGCAATTGATGAAGCTGCTACCCTTGTGTGGAATGGACCCCTTGGTGTTTTTGAGATGCCTCCCTTTGATAAGGGAACAATTGCCGTGGCACGCTATGCAGCAGAATGTAGTCAAAAAGGGAAACTGGTTTCAATTGCGGGAGGAGGCGATACGGTTTTCGCTCTTAATCATGCTGGTGTTGCCAATGATTTTACTTATCTCTCGACTGCTGGAGGAGCTTTTTTGGAATGGATGGAAGGTAAGATTTTACCTGGCATTTTTGCCCTTATGCAAGCTTAAATGTTTATTTAAAGTGCAGCTAAAAAAAGAACTGTGTGTTGTTGTGTAGAGTATATCGCGCGTGGTGCGCACTTTTGGAAAATTTAAAGACAAAATAAAGAGGATTTTTTTATGAACGAACGGCTTGAAGATATTGCACTTTCTTTGGTGTATACAGGTAAAGGTATTTTAGCAGCAGATGAAAGTACGGCAACCATTGGCAAGCGTTTTGAAAGTATTGGTGTTGAATCTCATGAAGATAGTCGCCGTGCTTATCGTGAAATGCTTTTTAGCGCAAAAGAAGCTATGGAAAATGCCATTTCTGGAGTCATTTTATTTGATGAAACCATTCGGCAAAAAGCATCAACTGGACAAATGTTGACGGATCTTATTCGGGATTCAGGCGCTTTGCCAGGCATTAAAGTTGATACGGGAGCCAAACCATTGGCTGCTTTTCCGCAAGAGACAATTACCGAAGGGTTGGATGGTCTTCGTGAGCGGCTAAAAGATTATTATGCTTTGGGAGCACGTTTTGCTAAATGGCGGGCGGTAATTGCTATTAATGCCGATACTTTGCCAACAAGAGGGGCCATAAGACAAAATGCACAAGCTCTCGCACGCTATGCTGCTTTGTGTCAGGAGTTGAATATTGTGCCCATTGTTGAACCGGAAGTGTTAATGGATGGACCGTCGTGTGGGCATTCCATTACGCGTTGCTTTGAGGTGACACGCGCTGTTTTACAGGCTGTCTTTAAAGAATTGTTTGAAGCCCGTATTCTTTTGGAGGGGATGATTTTAAAGCCCAATATGGTGATTGATGGCAAGGATGCACGCAAGGCTAGTGTTGAAGAAGTTGCTGAAAAGACCGTCCAGGTGCTTAAACAAACGGTTCCTGCTGCTGTTCCAGGAATTGCTTTTCTTTCTGGAGGACAGTCCGATCAGGAAGCAACAGCGCATTTATCTGCCATGAATTCTTTAGGCTCATTGCCTTGGAAATTGACCTTTTCCTATGGACGCGCATTGCAAGCAGCAGCCTTAAAAGCATGGGCTGGAAAAGATGAAAATATTGCTGTTGCACAGAAGGCATTTCGTCATCGGGCTCGGATGAACCATCTTGCGGCCTTGGGACAATGGACAAAAGAACAAGAAAAAGCGTGCGATTGAAGCACAAGCTCTGTTCTTAAATGCGGGGAGATTTTTCATATTTCTGCGTGATTTTTGGTGCCCTCATCATGATAAAAATGGCGGGGGCGTTTTAGGCTTGAAAGCTTTTTCAGAGAGTTTTTTCCTTGGACCTTTTAAAAGCCTTTAATGGGTGCTATCGAGAGATAAGATTGCGGGAGAGGTGCAATTTCGAGAAGCGGAGATAATGCTAGGAAATTTGTGAATGCACAGCACTTTAGTATGGTGTCGTTCATGAGGTGGTACTTGCTTTTTGCGTGAAAATCATAAAGCTCATACTGTATTGAAGAGTTTGATATTGTGATATTTTTTCTTTTTCATGTTATCATTACTTGTCATCAGCAGAATTTATTTGATTGCAGTTTTAAAGGTGGATTAAGCGGGTAGATTAGAGAGTTGCGATTTCTGAGCGGATTGAAATACAGCTTATGAAGCTTTTCTGCGTCAGGATAGCTTCCTCTTCAATGGGGGTAGTTTTTCTATTGGCGAACGAATTGAATAACTCTTGCGAAAGAAAATAGATTTGCTCCTCAATAAAACACCTATTTTTTCGTTAAAATGAATAAATTTTTCTTGTATTTTTTGATGATATAATTAAAAATAAATAGCTTCATAGCATCTTGGCTTAAAACGGGGGGAGTTGTGGACGGTATATCTTCTAAAAATAACAGTATATCTTCTAAGAATACAAGCATCAAAAGAAAAAATCGATACGTAGAACAGAGCTTTTCTGCAATTATGATGCGAAAATTGTGCAATATGGTGCGTAGGGTATTCGAAGGGATCTTTACAGTATTTACTTTCACAATTTTTCTTATCCTGTTCAGCATACGTGGACCGGTTCATGCCGTATTAAGCTTCTTTGCAGGTGCGAGTGGAATAACGTGCTTTTTCTTTTTTGTCGGATACTACTTACAACGCCGCGAAGCAACAGCAGATGAGGCCGGTATATCGCTCACATTACTTTTAGCAATTGGTGAAGGCATTTTTTCTATTTGCTCCCTGTATGCTGCGTGGGGTTACGACGCTCTCTTATTCCGTTTAGCACCTCCTGGGTATGTTCTTATTCTCCCTGAATAAATAGGGTGCAATTCGTTTGCATACAAATCAAAATGAGAGGCTGTCTGCCTCTCAAATTCTTCATAATCGCTCTCCAAAATAATGACATCAGACCCGCGTTTTTAATGAAGGGACTAAAAAGCCTTGGGTCCTTAAGCCTCAAGGCAACCCTTTACAAGGGTGGTGCGCCTAACGGCATCCTTGATTAAGACACCCAAACGGCTTATGAACAAACTCTCTTATTAAGCCACATCATCTTTTATCCCTCTCATGCAGCTCTGAAGTCATGATATAAGGGGAAAGCTTCTCATCGTGCCTAAATGGTACCTTATCGTATGTTAAATGGAAAAATAAAAAAAGCATCTTTATGCAATATAATCCAATTATGATTTTTTGATTTAAACATAAAAGACTTAAAGTCTTCTACAAGACTGATACAATAAAAGAGGGAAAATCGCCTATCCTTAGAAACTAAGACATATTCTCGGTGCTCTTGATATAGTTATATCACCAAATGATTTTTGAATGACTCATCCTTTTGGCTCTATCCGCTAAAAGGTCATTTTGAGGGTTCTTGGTTAATGAATGTAAAGAAAAATTAGCACGTAATATTTCGCTTTGCTGGTATAGATGCCGAATGAGTTAATTATCTAGAGGATCACTGAAGAGGGAGCGCTAAAAAATGATGAAAATCCGCTGCACTTCGATGAATTTGTGATTGAAGATATAATCGTAGAACTTGGCTTATCTGTTCTTGAAACAGCTGAATGATTTGAAATGGTTAGGGTGTGTATTTTACACACACTTGGCTCGCTATACAAAAAAATTATGATTTCGTGCAAGCTTTAAAACATAAAGACCCTAAAGATATATCATATTTGCACAATACATTGACTTATAATGATAATTTAGCATTATTTATATTGAATTAGTCGCCCGAATAACGTAAGATTTTCTCATTTCAAATCTGTTTTCTTGGATCAATCAAAACCATTCCCTTGCACATCACAAGCGGGGCTAGCGTGTGGGTAAAAATATAGAAGAAAAGATTTAAAATCCCTCCTATGACCCCTCTCTAGTGCCAAAGGCTGTCGCAACATCCACGAGCTAGCAAAGAGTGTGATGGTGCCGTCTTTCTTCTTCACAAATGTAAAGATGAAGGTGCTCAATAGCTTTACCGTTATAGCATTCATGGACGCCGTCGCGAAATGGACTTGGGTGCTCTTTGAGAGATATATCTTTAAAACAAGCCCATGAAACTGCAACAAAAGGGCGTTCTGTTTTCCATGAGGAACAAAATCCCATTAAAAAACGGAATAAACAAAAATGTGAAGCAATAAGCAATCTCCATTATTTAAAAGATATTGCTCTGAGCTAGCCAAAGAGTGTGATGGTGCCGTCTTTCTTCTTCACAAATGTAAAGATGAAGGTGCTCAATAGCTTTACCGTTATAGCA
>NZ_JBHIRA010000003.1:95564-101422 GCF_042196825.1 Bartonella sp. AC10YNML
TCCATGAGGAACAAAATCCCATTAAAAAACGGAATAAACAAAAATGTGAAGCAATAAGCAATCTCCATTATTTAAAAAATATTGCTCTAGATACTTTTGTACACGTTCCTATCATCGTTAAAATGCCTTCTTAAAGCACAACAGGAGGCGCTATAAATGAGGGCTGTAAATATAAATGATGGGATTGTGGGTCTTGGGGATGAGAAGATGGTGTCCAATCAAAGCACTCTATCCTTACTTTTATAGGCTATGACTGGAAGAGAGAGTTGGAGAGACGATTTGTGAGCAAAGAGAAAGTGTTTTGAGGTTGTTGTGTCTGCAAGGAGAAAAGACAGTGGTCGTGGTGATATTTACAAACAATAAATTTGATAAAATTTTACAATTTTGCCAAAAGCGGGTTTATTACAAAAGCTGTTGCTCATACGCGCTCACACAAAAATTATAAAGACACCCAAAAACGCTAAAAAAATCTTTGCTCTTTTTCAATAATAAGAATCTGCAAACAATGTTCAAAAAATGTTCGTTTTTTAAAAGAGAATAAAAGGATACTTTTACAGATGAGAGAAGCGTATTTATAAATTACAGCTTATCATGATTTTCGGTAAACACTATTGTTTAGAGCGCTGAGATAGAGGGCATGAAAAATTTTTCATATTAATTTTTTTTAAAGAGTGGGGTAAGTTTTTAGGGTAGAGTCTATCAAGTAAGCTGCATAAGGGACTCAAGCAAGCGAGCACCATTATTAATCTTTGCCAGCGTATATTCTTTTGTCAGCGCTCCAATGTTGTGACAGTTCTTGGAACTTAAAGGGGCAAGAGAGGCTCTTGCTCCTTTCTTGTACAATTTCACTCCACACACCAACCCCACTTGTGATGTGCAAGCAAAAGATTTTGTTTGATTCACTATGAGAGTTCAGCATAAGAAAATCCTATGGTATTAGGATTTCTCACGAAAAATAATAAATTATCTTTATAATAAACAACATGACGGTTTTATTATGAAGAGAGTTCTTTATACACCTTAATCATAGAGATTAACTTGGCATCGTTTTATATTCTGTACATAGAAGCGTTTTTATAAAAATGATCTACCTTATGCAGAAAAAAGAACAACCTGTAATTCAAAAAGAAACTGCCTCAATTCTTGCTCCTCTTTTTCATCTTAATTCTTATCCCTCTTTTTTCCATGAGCCCTTAAATTAATAATCCTCTGCCTGTAAAGCGCGGTATTCACGCCCAAGTACTGCTGCCCAAGTACTGCTCTTGTATCAAGATCACTCACTCAGGTGAAAATTGGAGTTTTGCGAGATAGGCATAAACGCCATTTTTTGCCACAAGTTCGGCATGGGTTCCTTCTTCCACAAGAGCGCCTTTATCCATTACAAGAATACGATCTGCTTTTAAAATTGTTGCCAAACGGTGCGCAATGACCAATGTTGTTCGATTTTGCATCAACCCGTCTAAGGCGTCTTGCACCAACTTTTCACTGTTTGCATCCAAAGCAGATGTTGCTTCATCAAGCAGCAAGAGGGGTGCATTTCTTAAAATTGCCCGCGCAATACCAATGCGTTGTTTTTGCCCCCCAGAAAGCATGGTACCGCGTTCTCCTACTTGCGTATCCAAGCCATCTGGTAAAGCTTGAATAAATTCAAGTGCATTAGCCGCTTTAGCAGCAGCAAGGATTTCCTCTTCATGGGTATTTTCAGTTCCAAAAATAATATTATCGCGCAATGTTCCATCAAAAATGGCGACATCTTGTGGAACATAGGAAATTGCACTGCGTAAATCTTGTAAAGAAAGGCGATTAATTTCCATGCCATCCAACCGAATTGTTCCACTTATTGGATCATAAAAACGAAGAATCAAAGAAAAAATGCTGCTTTTTCCTGCTCCGGAAGCCCCAACAAAAGCAACCGTTTCACCTGCTTTTATAGAAAAGGAAAGTGAGCGTAAAACCTTCTCTTGTGGTCTAGAGGGATAGGTAAAATCAACCTGATCAAAAACAAGTTCACCTCGAACAGGTTGCTCTAATGATAAAGCATTTTTAGGAGCTACAATAGCAGGTTTTTCTTGTAACAATTCGGCAAGCCGTTCAGCAGCGCCTGCTGCTTGGATTAATTCTGCTCCCAGTTCCGATAATTGCGCAAAAGTAGAAGCTCCAAAAACCGCATAAAGGACAAATTGTCCTAAGGTCCCTCCTGTCATCGTTCCATTCAAAACATCACGCGATCCAATCCATAAAACAGCAACCACACTGCTAAAAACCAAAAAAATTGCAAACCCCGTAAAAAAGGAGCGCAAGATTACAGAAGCACGTGCTGTTTGAAAAGCACGTTCTATCAATTGTGAAAAACGTATTGTAACGAGTTTTTCAGCGGTAAAAGCTTGTACAGTTCGAATAGCGCTTACCTGTTCTGTAGCGACAGCATTAGCATCTGCGAGACGATCTTGCGCGGCACGTGTACGAGAGCGAACTTTACGTCCAAAGACCACCAAGGGAATGGCCACGATAGGAATAGCAGCCAGAACCAGCAAAGATAATTTAGCATTGGTGATCACCATCATCACGACAGCTCCGATCACGATAATCAACTGACGCAAAGCAGTAGAGGCGGTCGAACCAACGGCTAATTTTATTTGTGTTGTATCGGTTAGAAGCCTTGAAACAATCTCTCCTGAATGTGACCGATCAAAAAAAGCAGGAGAGAGTCTCATAATATGAACAAACACATCACGCCGTAAATCGGCAACAATCCGTTCTCCCAAGGTGATAACACAGTAATAACGTCCAGCTGAAGCAAATGCGAGAAACAAAGCTAAGATAAATAAAATTCCGAAGTAAAAATTGATATGTCCATGGCTTGAAGTAGAAAACCCATGATCAAACATTTGTCGGATAGCCACTGGCAAAGCTAATGTGATCAGAGCAGCAACAGACAAAGCAATAAAGGCAAAGATAAACAACCAACGATAGCGCAAAAGATAAGGAACAAAAATTGCAAGCGAAGAGAATGAAGATTTTTTATGGGAAGATTTCGTAGATTTTTCTGAATGATAATGTAACATTATAAAATTTCGCTCACTCTATTAAATGATTTATAACACTTGATACAATGATGTATCTTGAACACTTGTTTTTTGATGCGTGCTCAGCTATAGAAATAAATACTTTAAATCAGTGTATCAAAAAGACAAAGGAAGCGCACTTAAAAAAATGAGTAAGTGTTCTTTCATTCTATAAACGCAAAAGGTTTGACGCATGAAAGCGAATATTCATCCCAACTATCACAAAATTACCGTTGTAATGACGGATGGAACCCAATATACGACGCGTTCCACTTGGGGAAAAGAAGGTGATACCCTTAATCTAGATATTGACCCAAGAACGCATCCAGCATGGACAGGTGGATCCCAAACACTTGTAGACCGTGGTGGTCGTCTTTCTAAGTTCAAAAATCGTTTTGGTAATATTGGCATGTAAAAGCCTCCTTCTTATGGGGTACAAAAATTTTAAACAAAACGATTGCAAACGATGGTTTTTTTATCCTGTCAAAGAGTGCACTTTAAATTTAATTCAAAAACGCATCCAACAGAAAAAGATAGGTCTTAAGCCCTTATAAATCGTAGTGGTTGCGTTTTTTAAATTCAAAAATCATTTTGAAATACACGCATACACCCCTTCTCATAGCGTATAAAAATCTCAGATAAAACGATTGCAAACAGTTCATCTTTTTTGAATTGAAAATACCCATGAAGAAGAAATTCTTACTGCCGCTAAAGCGGACAATGCACTTGAATTTATTCAAGCTTTACCAAACGACTTTGATACGCAAGGAGTAGAACGCAGTACCATGCTTTCTGGAGGGCAAAGACAACGCATTGGTATTGCATAGGCGATTTTAAGAAATGCAGCCCTCTTACTGCAAGCCAGCACCATCACACACTTTGCCAGCTCAGAGCAATATCTTTTAAATAATGGAGATTGCTTATTGCCTCACACTTGTTTATTCCGTTCTTTAATGGGATTTTGTTCCTCACGGAAAACAGAACGCCGTTTTGTTACAGTTTCACAGGCTTATTTTAAAGATATATCTCTCAAAGAGCATCCAAGCTTATTTCGCGACGGCATCCATGAATGCTATAACGGTAAAGCTATTGTGCACCTGCATATTTACGCTTATGAAGAAGCAAGCCAGCAGCATCATTATATTTGCCAACTCGTGGATGTTGCTACAGCCCTTAGCACTTGAGACGATTCATGAGAGGCATTTTAAATCTTTTCTTAATAGTTTTTTATTCACGCGGGCTCTCCCCGCTTGGTACGTGCAAGAAACATAGTTTTGATTGATTCACCATGGAACCGATTTGAAATGAGAGAATCCTACGGTATTCGAGATTCTCATTCAACATACAAGACAATGAATTATTATTATAAATCAAAGTATTACTACTTTATGAAACAACATTTTCTTTAGATGCAAACAGTGAAAAGTTGGTGCAAGATGCCTTAGAAGGGTTGATGCAAAATCGTACAACCTTGGTCATTGCACATCGTTTTGCAACAATTTTAAAAGCGGATCGTATTCTCGTGATGGATAAAGACTCTCTTGTGGAAGAAGGAACACACAAAACTCATTATAAAAAATAATGTTTATGCGCATTTGGCTAAACTGCAATTCTCATCTGAGTAAGTGATCTTGATACAAGAGCAGTATCTTTAAAGGCATAAACAGCACTCTTTTCAGACAGGCTTATCAATTTGAAACTCTCATGGAAAAAAGAAAGGCAAGCTTTAAGGTGTTTTTCTTTTTTAACGGGCTGTTCTTTTTTCTGCCTGAGATGAAGCATTTTTATAAAAATACTTCATTTGTGTACAGAATATAAAATAATATCCAGTTAAATCGCTATGGACTATTAAGATGTGCAAGGAGTTCTCTTCATAACAGCACTGTCACGTTGATTTATAATGATAACGCATTGTTTTTCATGAGAGATCTTACATGGAATTTCTCGTTTCAAATTTGGTTATGTTGAATCAGTTAAAACCATGTCTCTTGCATATACCAAACAGGGAAGATTGCGTGAGGTAAACACTTTAGAAAGAATAAGTCCTCTTCATGAAGCGTCTCAAGTTTTATGGGCTGTAGTAACATTAGGGGTTAGGAGAGTGTATGATGATGCCGATTTACTAAAAAAGAGCCGATAAATGAGTAGAGAGACACTTTTTATCAATTTTACAAAACAAGGTGAGCACGCAGCCATGTTTTGCTGTGTTAGGCGTTTGAGTACTTTGAACCAATATTATGGGAGTGCATTTTAAGAATTATAAGGCTTTTCTTTAAAGTGCATAAAGCATAAGAGCAATACAATTAAATACAAATTGTTTTATTTTACCAATAAAAATATCTATATTTTGTGTATTATTTTTATTAAAATATAATATGTAGTTATTTTCAAATCAGATATATACATATTGATACAATATCGAGGGATCGATAAAAGAGCTGCGTTAAATGTTGGTGAGAATAAAAGAGAGCAAGAATGGAAGAAGACATAAAATTGGCAATAGCTTTCAGAATAGCTACAATTAAGGTCATGTGGAAATGGGGGAAAAAATATGGGAGTGTAAGATGCGGTGTTATGATTTTCTGCATCATATTGATGGGGAAGTTGTGGTATTCGGGATACTCAGTGGATTTTTTGTTCGGTTTGGCAATGATAGTGTGTTGTGGGGGAAGCTTAATGCTTGCATTGGCAATTTATCAGAACAAGCATTTAACTAAACAACTTGAGCAAAAAGAGCAAGAGTGCGCTGGACATAAAGATATTATTGCACAAAGGGAACAGAAGTGTCTTCAA
>NZ_JBHIRA010000003.1:101522-132990 GCF_042196825.1 Bartonella sp. AC10YNML
CTTCAATTGACTGAACAACTTGAGCAAAAAGAGCAAGAGTGCGCTGGACATAAAGATATTATTGCACAAGGGGAACAAAGACTTTTTGCAAAAACTCAAAAAATATCGCAGGAATGGTTGAAACAATGGGATGAGGGAGTAAGGTTATGGGAAAGAGACGCACTGGGGATAAAAAATCCTAGGGAAGATATGAAATTCAGTGGAGATCGGCTTCCATTGGTAAAGGATATTTGTGTTCGAGGGGATCACAAAGTGCGTTTCTTGTACAAGCAAGCACTTGGAAAAAAACTTACTGATGAACATTACAAAAAAATATGTAGTCTCTTGGATACCTCGTATTTTAGGAAATTTTTTTAAAAGCAGTGCGATTAATGAGCAAGAACGGAATAACTCTGCAAAAGTTTGTAGATCCTCTTACGAACAAAAAACGGAGTCAACCTACGATGTTATTACTTCATTGGTGGTTATATGTTCTTGATGATATGATTATAGCTGAATGCAAACAGCACCAAAAGAAAAACTTTACAGGGGAGGATGAAAAGAAAAAATTTACAGATACTTTGTGGGACAACATATCTATGAGTACAGAACACAAAGAGATAGAGAAAATGCTAAACCTTTCGGAATCTTGGTCTGGTGAGTGTACTTTATTATTATATTGTAAAAAGAATGTGTTGTCGTTGTTGTGTGATATTTCCAGTGATTATAAGGCGGCAAGAGAAACTTTCATTTACTATAAGAAGCTTATTAAAACAGTGAAAAAGGGCTATGTTGCTTTTGATAATGGTTGCCATTCTGTCACAGTTAGAGATGTAATCAATACTTGTAAAGAGAATGACACAAATAGAGCAAAAAATCTTTCCATTTTTGAAGGGAATCCAACATTTGAAGAAGTTTACAAATTAGGCGTTAAAGAGTGGATGAAATCATCAAATGAGACATGCGATAACCGGTTGATCTTTTGGGAGAAGCTTTTTGAGGAAAAAAAGTTAAAAGAAAAATTAAAAATTATCTTTGGAGATGAGAAGGTAAAGGCGCTGAAAGAGGCTGTTGAAAAAGATAAAGAGCAGCTTGCAAGTGAAATGCAGAAAGCAATTTTGGAAAACAAAGATTCTCATTATTATAAATGTCGTCAGCAGTTGATAAACTATTTGCAAAACGGTTGAATAAGGGGGGATAAATCAGTGGTTTTTCTGAAATCTCTGCTATTATGCAGTGGTGGAAAAGAGTGAAAACTCTTAAGCATATGCGGCAGCTTTTATGAGAGAGGAAAGATTTTTAGATCAATGGATGGCGCACTGTAAAGAGCATATATTGAGGAGGAAATGGACTGTGTTTTTGCCTCAGGTGCAATAATTGCTTTTGTGGGGGCTTATAGCAAGTACATTTTTTGTTCGTGGTGATGTTTTTTGTCACTATCTCATTCGCGAGTTTCTATCGTTTTCTGTAAGAAAATTAAAAACTCTCTCTTCATGTGGTTTTTTAAGATTCTAAGGGTTTTGTAAAAAACTGTAAGAATTAAATGCCTTTTTTGAGGGTTTTTTATAGTTTAATGCGAATGTGTTTATTGCCGGCAATGATATTTTTTTTGCGAAATATATCGCTACCGCCTTCTTTATCGGTGACAAAACCACCGGTTTTGCGAACCATCAGTATTCCAGCAGCCATATCCCAAATTTGCAAGTTATCTTCCCAAAAGCCATCGGTTCTGCCAGAAGCAACATAAGCTAAATCAAGAGCAGCAGCACCAAAACGGCGAAGTCCGGCAACTTCCATCATCACATTACGTAATTCAATAAGATAGGTTCCATGACCTGGTCGACCAAAATGAGGCATACCTGTGGCAATGACACAATCTTCTAGTCTGCGTCGAGCAGAAACGCGACAGCGCCGGTCGTTAAAAAAAGCACCACACCCACGTTCTGCGGTGAAGAGTTCATCACTCACGGGATTGTAAATGACACCAGCAACGATTTTTCCTTGGCTTTCTAAAGCAATGGAAACAGCAAAAAAAGGAATGCCATGGAGAAAATTTGTAGTACCATCTAAAGGATCAACAATAAAACGATGTTGTGAATCTTCGCCAATGATTTCCTCAGACTCTTCCATCAGAAAACCAAATTTGGGGTGTGCTTTGCTTCATTCATTGATAATATTGTTTCCGCTTTGCGATCTGCTTGGCTGAGGTAATCTGTTGGATTTTTTTTAAGGCTTAAATGCCTTTTTTGAGAACTCTTTCTAATTTTAGGCGAATGTGTTCATTGCCGGCGATAATATTTTTTTTACGGAATATATTGTTGCCGCCTTCTTTATCAGTGACAAAACCACCGGCTTCACGAACCATCAGTATTCCAGCAGCCATATCCCAAATTTGCAGGTTATCTTCCCAAAAGCCATCGGTTCGGCCAGAAGCAACATAAGCTAAATCAAGAGCAGCAGCGCCAAAACGGCGCAATCCAGCGACTTCCATCATCACATTACGTAATTCAATAAGATAGGTTCCATGACCTGGTCGACCAAAATGAGGCATGCCTGTGGCAATGACACAATCTTCTAGTCTGCGTCGAGCAGAAACGCGACAGCGCCGGTCGTTAAAAAAAGCACCACACCCACGTTCTGCGGTGAAGAGTTCATCACTCACGGGATTGTAAATGACACCAGCAACGATTTTTCCTTGGCTTTCTAAAGCAATGGAAACAGCAAAAAAAGGAATGCCATGGAGAAAATTTGTAGTACCATCTAAAGGATCAACAATAAAACGATGTTGTGAATCTTCGCCAATGATTTCCTCAGACTCTTCCATCAGAAAACCAAATTTGGGGCGTGCTTTGCTTAGTTCATTGAAAATAATTTTTTCCGCTTTGCGATCTGCTTGGCTGACATAATCTGCAGGTCCTTTCAAAGACACTTGCAAATTTTGCACTTCACCGTAATCACGTACCAACGAGCGTCCTGCTTTCATTGCAGCTTGCACCATGACATTCATGACTGCAGAATGGGCCATTGTTTATTCCTTTATTTATCTTTTTCATTTGCACGACGCAAATAAATCAACTCATTGGTGTCTACAATGATACGTTCACCAGCATTCATAAAGGGAGGAACAAGAATCCGAATCCCATTTTCAAGAATAGCGGGTTTATAAGAAGCTGTAACTGTTTGTCCTTTAAGTGCAGGATCGGCTTCAGCAATCGTGACAGCAACCTGATCAGGAAGTGAGATGCCGATAGGCTTTTCTTGATAAAGTTCAACTGTAACAGTCATCCCATCTTGGAGAAAAGCGGCACGTTCACCAACAAAATCCTTTTGGAGTTCAAGTTGTTCATAAGATTCTGAATCCATAAAGACCAAAGCATCCCCTTGTTGATAAAGAAAGGTGAAATCTTTTTGTTCAAGGCGCACGCGTTCAACTGTCTCAGCAGCACGAAATCGTTCATTAAGTTTTGTACCATCAATCAAATTTTTCATTTCAACTTGGTTAAATGCACCACCTTTTCCTGGTTTTACAGCGTTACATTTAACAGCAACCCATAAGCTCCCTTGATGTTCGATCACATTACCAGGACGAATTTCATTGCCATTAATTTTCATCGTTTCTATCCAATTCTATTCTTGCAAAAAGAACTCTCTTGTTGTCTTTATGGCACTTTTCTTTGCTGCCTTTAACAGTCAAGCTCTTTTTTTATTTTCGGGTTTACCCCCCCCTTGTTAGCCTTGCGGCTCTCTCCATAATCCTTGTATGCTCTTCATTGTCTTTGCTTATGGGCGTTGCAGAAAAAAGTACAAAAGGACCTTTATGTATTTTTGCTTTTCAGTTCTTTGCAAGACCATAAAAAGTGCTCAGACGCAAGCTTTTTAAAAATTTACACAAACATTTTTTGGGATTTTGGGAAAATTTATCCCGTTTTATTGTAAAATATCATCATTGATGGCAATAATATAAGTTCCGTAAACATGAGGTATTTTTAATTGAGAGCATGTGAATACGGAGTTTATTATAGTGCCTCATGGGATAGAGCGTGGTGTGCGCTATCGTGTGATGTAGCTTGCATTTTAATCAGAGATCAGCTGTAAAATGGCTTTCTGTTTTATCGTGGTAAGAACTCTAAATTTTTTGAGCAGAAGATATTCCTCTGTACTTGATATAACTTCATCATAAGGGTACGGAGGCTGTGGTTTTGTTAAGATATCCGCATAGAAAAAGGAAACTGGAACATTGAGGATATCGGCAATTTCTTTTAAACGCCCTGCGCTGACACGATTTAAGCCGTTTTCATATTTCTGGATTTGTTGGAAGGTGACACCTAAATGTTGACCTAATGTTTTTTGAGATATCTTCAACATTTTTCGTTTCAAACGAATCTTTTTGCCAATGAAAATGTCAATATTAAGATTTTTGGCTTGCATTTTAAAGCCCCCTCCGAGTGCGAGCGCCCTCGCATGAGTATTCCGGGAGTCTAAAAACACTGAACTCAAATCAGCATTTTGCTTTTAGTGCTGAAAGCACTTGGACATAGCAAAATCTCCCGGAATTCCGGGATACCCGCAAAGCGGGGTCAATTCATGTTTGAGTTTTCGGGTTTTTAGATCCCTATTGGTCGTTGCGTATGCGACCAAAACACTTTTCAAGTCATAAAGTAATTTCGGGGGATTAGCAATAAAAATAGTTTTTTAATAAGAGTCGGCGTGTTTTTCGTCCAAGCAAAAAATGCCTAGGGGGGGCTGTTTTGTAAAATACGCATGAATGCTTATGAACAGAATGCATTATCACATAATGTTAGCGTATCTGCTCATCAGAGAGCAGCTGTAAAATGGCTCTTTGTTTTATCGAGGTTAGAACTCTAAATCTTTTGAGCAGCAGGTATTCTTTTGTACTTGATGCGATTTCATCATGAGAGTACGGGGGCAGTTGTTTTGTTAAGATATCAGCATAGAAAAAGAGAAGTGGAACATTTGAGATAGCGGCAATTTATTTTAAACGCCCTATGCTGACACGATTTAATCCGTTTTCATATTTCTGGATTTGTTGGAAAGTGGCACCTAAATGTTGACCTAATGTTTTTTGAGACATTTTAAGCATTTTTCGTCTCAAACGAATTTTTTTGCCAATGAATTTGCCACTGAAAATGTCGTTATAAGGATTTTTACCAAGACCCTAGAAAATGCTACACGGGATATAGAAAACTCTTCAGCTGCTTCAATCACAGATAGTCCAAGTTTTGCATTTACATCTTCGCGTAACAATTCGCTAGGGTGTGGGGCATTTTTCATTATTTTTAGTATTCTTCTTTTCTTAAATCTTAAAGCTATAATTTACACTATTTTGTATTGTCACAATCTATAATAAAATTTATCCACTCTGGCTAGAATGAGGGTTTTTATTGAGATGCAAATCTCTTTGCCTTTCGCAAGAGCTTTTAAGTCTTTACGTGTAAAATATAGAGAATGTTTACATTAAATAGCGGGTTCATTTGGGCTGAGTACTTATATGAGCACGTAGTTCTCCGTTCACACTATACTGAAAAAGAGACACTATAGTGCTACTATTTAATTTTACTCTATACCTCAAATTCACACCCATGTTTTGTTGCTTTTGAGGTTGATCTGTATAGATCACATTATATCCATTCCGTCGCAACAGATTGATAAATAAAGGAGTAAAGTTGTCTGCTGTATTATTTTTCTTTATAAGAAATGTGGTTGTAGCTGGTGGTAGAGGTCTCTTGATATAGCTAATAAATTTGTTAGCAACTAATTGTGCCTGACGCTTTGTAAGACTTTGATCAACATAATTTGATGAATAATTGCCTACAGATGCGCAACCAGCCACCAACACAACCGGTGACAGCAATAAATATTTTAACATCTTTAATTCCCCTTACTTATTGTTGCTCTTTATTTGCGAAGCTCCTCTTCCAGAAATAAGAGCAACTTTACTTATAGCCATTAACAACATATCGGTATCTAATCAATAGGTTAATTAATCAATGAATAGTGGTTTCAGCTGTAAAGGCTGCTTGAAGTGCTTCTGGTGGCGTATATTTTAATAAACTGCTGCTTTTAGTGATTATGATAAAAAAGCAATTTTTTGCGTTTGCATGTTAAGATCATGTCCTCTATCTATAAAATGATGCGTTAGGTTCTGTTTCAGATCGACCAAAAAAATTTTCAAGCATTGCTTTTTGAGGGCTATCTTTTTTTTAATACGTATGAATGCTTATTCTGTTTTCTGTAAAATACTATCGTTTGAGGTGTGGTGTTTGTAAGGCATCAAATTTTGTACATGTGATGTTTTTATGAGAGTATGTGGTGAATATTTGAGGGAGAGCTTGTCCGGATAATCTTGTGAAATGAACCACATAAAATGGGAAGCTAAAAGAGTTCTGTTCTGAGAAGACGGATTGTTTCCCAACTGGATAGGGAAGGGGCTTCTGTCCTTTGAGGGGTGGGAGGCAAGTTAAGAACAGAGAGTGTAGCGCCCTATATTATGATGTTAAAAGCTTTCATTTTGATCAGAGAGTAATTGTAAAATGGCTCTTTGTTTTATCGAGGTTAGGACTCTAAATTTTTTGAGCAGCAGGTATTCTTTTGTACTTGATACGATTTCATCATGAGAGTACGGGGGCAGTTGTTTTGTTAAGATATCAGCATAGAAAAAGAGAAGTGGAACATTTGAGATAGCGGCAATTTATTTTAAACGCCCTGCGCTGACACGATTTAAGCCGTTTTCATATTTCTGGATTTGTTGGAAGGTGACACCTAAATGTTGACCTAATGTTTTTTGAGACATTTTCAACATTTTTCGTTTCAAACGAATTTTTTTGCCAATGAAAATGTCATTATCAAGATTTTTGGCTCGCATTTTAAAGCCCCCTCCGAGTGCGAGCGCCCTCGCATAAGTATTCCGGGAGCTTGAAAATACTGAATCCGAATCAGCCTTTTTGCTTTTAGTGCTGAAAGCACTTGGACATAGCAAAAACTCCGGGAATTCCGGGATACCCAAAAAGTGGGTTCATTTTTATGTATCGGACCTTAGGGTTTTTAATCCCCGTTGATCGTTGCGTATGCGACCAAAACACTTTTCAAGTCATAAAGTAATTTCGGGGGATTAGCAATAAAAATAGTTTTTTAATAAGAGTCGGCGTGTTTTTCATCCAAGCAAAAAGAATGAAAAAATAGAGCTTTCGGAATTTTCGGAATAGCCTAGCTCTTTTGCTTATTGGATATCGTTTGCTTAAGCAAATGTTACCAGTGCGTTTTCTTTACCAATGAAAATGTCGTTATCAGGATTTTTGGCTCGCATTTTAAAGCCTCCTCCGAGTGCGAGCACCCTCGCATGAGTATTCTGGAAGTCTAAAACACTGAACTCAAATCAGCCATTTTGCTTTTAGTGCTGAGAGCACCTAGACAGTGCAAAAACTCCCGGAATTTCTATAAATTTTGTCTTTTTGCAGCAGAGAGGAGTATTTTAAAAAACAGGAAGGAGCTTTATTGCTTCTTTGTGCGCTTTTTCTAGTTGTGTTTTGTCCATGCCTTGGAGCATTATTTCAAGATCAGGGGCTTGCATTTTTGCTTCCTTTGCGAGCATATACCATGCTGCTGCCATGATTATATCGCCTTTTGTTCCTGTGCCATCTCGATAAAGTCTTGCAAGGGAAATTTGTGCCGGCGCAATCATGTTGACGGCATTTCTTTGAAGTAAATGAAAAGCACGGTGAAAATCTGTTTCTCCTCCACGTCCCTGTACAAGCCATTGCGCTAAAAGAAGTTGAGCTTCTAAGTGGTTGTTTTGAGCCGCTACCTCTATGAGCTTACGGGCATTATGATCATCCTTTGGTCGATTTAATGTGCCTAAAGACAGAATTTTGGCAGCAGAAACAGCAGCTTCAGCATCCCCAAGAGCAGCACCTTTTAAGTACCATTTTAAGGCTTGCTCTATTGCTTCATTTTCACGACTTTGGGAAGAAACACCAGGGAGAGCTTGTTTTTCACGTGAGGCTTTATAAAGAAGCAGTTGTCCATAATAAAAATAGGCTTCCTTGACGCCTGCATTGACAGCTTTTCGAATAAACTGTTCACCAAGATCTTGATTTTGTTTCATAAAATGACCATCAAACAACATAAGCCCATAGCGTAATTGTGCTTGAGGTTCCCCCTGTTTTGCTGCACGCTCAAACCATAAAGCAGCACGCGCACCGTCAACAGGAACAGCGCATCCTTCCATATAAATTCGGGCAAGAAGAGTTTGTGCAAAAGGATCATTTTTTTCAGCACGTCGGAGTGCTTCACGAAAAGCTTTTAAATAATAACCTTGAATGTAATAGTCATAGGCTTGGTCATAATCTCCAGCTTTTAAAGGCTGAAAAGGTTTTTGTGTGTTTGACGCATCTTGAACCGTATTGAAAGAACGTTCAAAACTTGAGAATTCTTCAGTATTTCCAGAAGAATTTACAACAGAATTTGCAAGCCCAATCATTCCTAAGATAAGCAGCTTAACGCTTCTCTTGATCATGGTGTTTTCTCCTCATTACCGAACAGAATTTTCACATTTTTCTTTCATCATATCAAGTATGAGCAAAGAATTATCTTGCGTAAAAATACTTATCTTCAAGGACATAAATTTATATTGCGGTTTTCTCTCCCGCATTAAAGTTGTAAAAGGCTGAAAAATCGCTCCCCATTTGAACAACAGCAAAAATTTCCATAGATCTCTGTCCACCACCTTGCTCATTGGAGATTACGAGGGTGAGAGTGTGGCTTTTTATCAGCTTTGCTACAATGACTTATTAAGTGAGAGGTTGTATATCTTGTTTTTGCCTAAAACACTGTTGTTTAGGACAGTGATATAAGGCGTAGTAAATTTACTATATCAAGTGTTTTGGGTAAGTGTGATAAATCTTCAAGGTAGCTTATCCATAAAACCCTATGAAGTGAACCGCATGAGGGATCAAGCAGTGAAAACTAGTCCTAAGAGACGCTGAACTTTTTACAGATCGGCAACTGTAGGAGCTTTTTTCCTTTGAGGAGTGAAAGGCAAGTATGTGCATATCATTGTTTATGAGAAAAACGACGATTTAGCATCCATTTTAAAAGTTTAAAAGCCCAATGGCTTTTTCAAGTTTAACGGAGGATATTTTTAAAGTGCTCCAATAACAGCCATAATTTTCTTTACACAAGCGCAAAGCATTGCAATAGCTGTTGTAAACTCTGTTCGTTCATCATAGCACCATAACAATTAGCAATGAAAACCACAAAACCTCCGAATTGTGGTATGCTAGAATTATGGTACACTAAATGAGAAGCAAAAAACGTTAAAAATATCCTATTTCTACAAAATTTCTTTTGAATAAACCACCGTGGATAAATTACATTGGAAACTATCCATTTTTTATTACTATGATATTTTAAAAGGTTCTTCTATTAGTGCAGTTGGACAGTGTTTTTTGCCATTGTCTTTCCTTTTATTTTTAAAAAACTCATTTTTTGCAAACAGCGGACTATTCAACTGCTTGAATCACTAAATAAACTAAGTTTTGCACTTAAATCTTCGCACAATAATTCACTAGAGTGTGGAGGATTTTTCATTATTTTTTAATACTCTTCTTTCCCTTATACTTAAACCTAAAGTCATAACTTATTTTCTCGTACGTATTGTTTCTCATATCGTGATGAAATACAGAAAAATTTGTTCACTCTGGCTAAAAAACAAGAGTTTTTATTGAGGTGCAAATCTCTTTTCTTTAACAAGAGTTTTTAAGTCTTTACGTGTAAAATATAGAGAATGTTTACATAAAATAGCGGGTTCATTTGGGCTGAGTACTTATATGAGCACGTAGTTCTCCGTTCACGTTATACTGAAAAAGAGACACTATAGTGCTACTATTTAATCTTATTCTATACCTCAAATTCACACCCATGTTTTGTTGCTTTTGAGGTTGATCTGTATAGATCACATTATATCCATTTTGTCGCAACAGATTGATAAATACAGGAGTAAAGTTGTCTGCTGTATTATTTTTCTTTATAAGAAGTGTGGTTGTAGCGGGTGGTAGAGGTCTCTTGATATCGCTAATAAATTTGTTAGCGACTAATTGTGCCTGACGCTTTGTAAGACTTTGATCAACATAATTTGATGAATAACTCCCTACAGATGCGCAACCAGCCACCAACACAACAGGTGACAGCAATAAATATTTTAACATCTTAATTCCCCTTATTTATTATTGCTCTTTTTTGCGAAGCTTCTACACCAGAAATAAGAGCAACTTTGCTTATAATTTTACTAGCAACATGTTAGTTTTCACTCAAGCGGTAATTCATCAATAAATAATGGTTTCAGCCTTAACTTAAGGCTTCTTGTAGTGCCTCTTGCAGCGCCTATTTTAAATAAACTTTTGCTTTTAGTGATTGCGATAAAAAAGCAATCTTTTGCATCTACATGTTAAGATTACATCCTTCATCATCCTTATAAAATGATGCGTATACTGCTCCAGATCAACCAAATAAATTTTCAAGCATTGCTTTTGAGGGGCGCTTTTTGAAAAATACACATGAGTGCTTATCCTGTTGTACTATAAAATGCTATTGTTCGAGCTGTAGTACTGTAAGGCATAAAACTTTTCCCATACAGTATTTTTATGAAAGTGTGTGGTAAATATTCAAAAGAGGGCTTGTCCATACAATCTTGTGAAACGAACCATATGAAATGGGAAGCTAAGAAGAAGCAGTTCTTGAGAAACAGGATTGTTTACCAACCGGATAGGAAAGGGATTTTCGTCCTTTGAAGTGTGGAAAGAAAGCCAAGAACAGAGAGTATAGTGCTCTGTATCATGATGTTAAAAGTTCTCATTCCGATCAGCGAGTAACTGTAAAATGGCTTTCTGTTTTATCGAGGTTAGAACTCTAAATCTTTTGAGTAGCAGATATTCTTCTGTGCTTGATGCGATTTCATCATGAAGGTATGGGGGCTGTTGTTTTGTTAAGATATCCGCATAAAAAAAGGCAATGGGAACATCCAAGATATCAGAAATTTTCTTTAGGCGCCCTGCGCTGATACGATTTAAGCCGTTTTCATATTTCTGGATTTGTTGGAAAGTAACACCTAAGTGCTGACCTAATGTTTTTTGAGACATCTTCAACATTTTTCGTCTCAAACGAATTTTTTTGCCAATGAAAATGTCGTTATCAAGATCTCTGGTTTGCATTTTAAAGCCCCCCGCCGGTCGCGAGCGCCCTCGCATGAGTATTCCGGGAGCTTGAAAATACTGAGTTCTAGTCAGCCTTTTTGCTTTTAGTGCTGAGAGCACCTGGACATAGCAAAAACTCCCGGAATTCCGGGATACCCACAAAGTGGGTTCATCTTTACGCTAGAACTTAGGGTTTTCAAGGCCCCTTTTGGTCGTTGCGTATGCGACCAAAACATCTTTTAATTCATAAAGTAATTTCAAGAAATTTACAATAAAAATTAAAATAGTGTCTCTTAACGTGTCGTTTCTTAAAACAGAGAGGTGGTATGTTTTGCCTTCAAGCAATAAAGTATTCACAAAGGGGGATTATGAATAGCGCATGCTATCGCGTGATATTAGCTTGCATTCTCATCAGAGATCAGCTGTAAAAAAGCTTTCTTTTTTACCGTTGGTAAAACTCTAAATCTTTTGAGTAGCAGATATTCTTCTGTGCTTGATGCGATTTCATCATGAAGATATGGGGGCTGTTGTTTTGTGATGATATCCGCATAAAAAAAGGCAATGGGAACATCCAAGATATCAGAAATTCTCTTTAATCGTCCTGCACTGACACGATTTAAGCCGTTTTCATATTTCTGGATTTGTTGGAAAGTGACACCTAAGTGCTGACCTAATGTTTTTTGAGACATCTTCAACATTTTTCGTCTCAAACGAATTTTTTTGCCAATGAAAATGTCGTTATCAAGATCTCTGGTTTGCATTTTAAAGCCCCCCGCCGGTCGCGAGCGCCCTCGCATGAGTATTCCGGGAGCTTGAAAGTACTGAAATCTAATCAGCTTTTTTTGCTTTTAGTGCTTAAAACACCTGGACATAGCAAAAACTCCCGGAATTCCGGGATACCCACAAAGTGGGGTAAATTCATGTTTAGATTTTCGGGCTTTCAAGACCCTCTTGGTCGTTGCGTATGCGACCAAAACATCTTTTAATTCATAAAGTAATTTCAGGAAATTTACAATAAAAATTAAAATAGTGTTTTTCTCGTGAGAGGTATTGCGTTTTTCATCAAATCAAATGGAGTTAGGAAATTTACGGCGGGCGTGTACTACGGTTAAAATCTCAATTTATTTTGCAGCTACTCGATACAATATAAGATAATTTGGATGCGCTATGATTTCCCGCAATCTTAGCACTCTCTCACTTTGACAATATAGGTACGGATGCTCGGACAATGGTAGTATACAAGCTTCTTTTAAAATTGAAAAAATCTCTCCCATTTTAATATGCAAGAAGTTGTTTCAAACCCTTCCTAGGTGTTGTGTATGCGATAAAAAACATTTGCTCAATGATAAAGTGATTATAGGGGGAATAAAGTGATTTTAGGAGATTGCAGTAAAAATGAAAAAAGTTTTTGTAACTTACAGCTTTTTAATGAGAGGCGGAGAGCCTCTCATTAAAGCAAAGCATAGTTATTTTACTACTATAATTTTCACATCCTAATGACAATTAATGGTGCTTGATTTTACCGTAAGCGAGAGGATAATTCTTCCTGATATTCATATTGGCTTTTAAAACTAATATCAAAATTAAAACGATCTTTACAATTTTTCACAAAAGTCTCTCTTGCATGTACACAGCGTATAAAATTATCTCCTTTTTTTAATCCTAATATTGAGAAAGCTTCATTAAGCAAGTCGTCTCGTTGTTGCCACAAATCTTCTAAATTTTGTATAGGGCTTTCAAGATTTATGGGGAATGAAACCGCATTTTTTAATGTTCGCGCTAAAATACCATGATTTTGAAATGCATTATATGTCCTCTCTGCATATTTTTTAGCTATTAAAGATGGAATATCACTAGATATACCATTTCTAAGAATGACAATATTCTCTTTATTAATTATTTTTGAATAGCCCCTCCCACTGCATTTGTATTCTGTTGGTTCTCCTTCTTGTAAGTGAGCTTCACATGGTAACAGTAAAAACCCCTGTGTTTCATCCTCAAAAAGACCTAACATGCCATGTTTAAAAAGACTTTTCTCTATATAGAAAGGTGAAAATACGTTTTTAAAATAGTTACATTTCCAATAAAATCTTGAAACAAATGAATTATAAATATAGTAAAAATCAATATTTTTTGTATTTTTCATTTTCTCCCCTTTTTAATTTAAAAACTGTATTATACAGTTTTTTATTGATAAAATTTGTTGAATAATAATTTATGCAACAATAACTCATGTAATTACTGTTAATTACATTTACAATATCCCTTAATTAAAAATTATTTATTTTTATATTAAGTAATCTATAACTATTATTATTATTATTATTATTATTAATTATTATTATTAATTATTATTATTAATTATTATTATTAATTATTATTATTAATTATTGTTATTAATTATTGTTATTAATTATTGTTATTAATTATTGTTATTAATTATTGTTATTAATTATTGTTATTGTTAGTAACTAAAATCTCTAATTTAATTTGAGACAGTGTACTGTTTTTTTGAAAGTGCTTTGGTTTCTCCCTTATTTTTATCATTTTAAGTATCATCAGGGGGGGCGTTCCCCAAAAACACTTCTTCTACAGCAATGAATTCATATGTGGTGTTTAAGATTTTATCAAAGAGTGCAAAATTGCTTCCTGCTTGAACTATGGCAGGGATTTTCGTAGCTTTTGCTTATCGCTATGTTCACTGGATATTGCATGAGTGAGTGTGTGGGGTTTTATCAGCGGCTTATGTATGTCTCCTATATTACAAGGGGGTTTTCTCACATTTTTCTTGCATTGTTTTAAGCAGTATTAAGGGGTTGTCGTTCCCAAAAATGACTTCTTCTACAGCAATGAATTCACATCCAGTCTTTAAGGCTTCATCAAAGGTTGAAAAATCACTCCCCGCTTGCACAACAGCAGGGATTTCCATAATCTCTGCCCACCATGTTGCTAACTGGAGATTGCGGGGGTGAGCATGGGGTTTTTTATCAGCCCCTAATTTGCCAAAAAATAGATAATCAACACCTGTTTCCGCTGCAAGCATAGCACTATGGCGATTGCGTAAATTGCCAAAGCCTATGATTTTTTGTTCCTTTTGCTGATTTTTGAAGCTTTCAAGAGCGTTAAGATCATCTTCTATGTGCAATCCATCAGCCTTTATGCGCCCAGCAATGCGGCTGTCATCAGCGATGAGAAGGGCTGCGTCATGATGTTGAATATCTTCTGCGTAAATTTGCGCTTGTTGTTGTAAAAAAGAGCTATCATCTTTCAACTTTTCAGAATCATAGAGGATGACGCATGCAAAAGACTTTGTTTGTAAAATTTGCTGCAAAAATGTTTGTGGGGTGTTGCGCCGAACATCAAGTGTTAAAATCAACTGAGGGAAAAGAGGTGGATCAATTGGTTTATTTTTTTGTTGTGTCATGTCAAATCCCTGTTTCTTAGAAAAAATAACGCTTAAAAATTAAAGTTTCATTCTATTATGCTTATTTGCGATGAAAGTGACCACCATTTTCACGTAATTTAAAGGATTTGTGGGTGTGTGGAGGCCTGCTTATGAGAAATGAGAGTGTTTTTAAGCATAATATGTTGCCTTTTTGCTGTGATACACGTATGGACGCTTTTCGTTCTTTTGCCTTTAAAAAACTTTTGCCTTTTAAAAAATAAACGCTTAAAATGAAACTTGACACTTAAAAATTAAAATTTCATCCTGTTCATGCTTGTTGGCAATAAGGGTAAGCGCCATTTTATAGGACTTCAAGGGGTTTGCAACGTGTGGGAGTCCACTGATGAAATACCAAGGTATTCTTGAGCATAATACTCAACCTTTTCGCCGTGATACACGTATTGATGTTTTTCGTTCTTTAGCCTTATTGACGATTTTCATTAACCATATTCCCGGAACGATCTATGAGTCTTTTACTCATAGAAATTTCGGTTTTTCTGATTGTGCAGAAATATTTGTTTTGCTTTCAGGGGTTTCTCTGGGGTTAAGCTTTCATGCGCGGTTACAGCAAAAATCCTTTGCTTTTATTATCCGAAAACTTTGGTACAGAGCTCTGCAGCTCTATGGTGCATATCTTTTTACGACTTTTGTAACTTTAAGCCTTTTTTTAGGGGCATTTTTCTTATGGCGAACAGAAAAACTTTTATCAATGAACAATGTAGGACTCTTTTTTAAAGAGCCTGTTATCGCATTTTTGAGTACCTTAAGCTTTGGCCATCAATTGGGATATAATAATATTCTTCCTCTTTATATCGTTTTGATGTTTTTTGCGCCTTTTATCCTTTATTTGAGTTGTAAACAGACAAAATGGCTGCTTTTGGGCTCCTTTACACTGTATCTTATCTGCGGATTTTATAAAATTGCTCCTCCTTCTTATCCTTTAGAGGGAAAGTGGTTTTTAAATCCTTTGTCTTGGCAATTCTTATTTGTCATAGGATTGACCAGTACTTTAGCGCTTAAACAAGGAAAAAAAATCGCGTTTCAGTCTTTTTGGATTGTTTGTGCGGCAGCGTATCTCTTGTTGGCGCTGTTATGGGTTCGCTTAAACTGGTGGGGCATTTTGGGCTGGCTTGGCTGGTCTTCCCCGTTGATGAACTTTAATAAAACCTTTTTAAGCTTGCCACGTTTACTTCATGTTCTTGCATTAACCTTTCTCATTTTTTCTTTGCCACATGTCAATAAATGGTTTTATGTCTCTCTAAAACATCCTTTAGCAATTTTAGGAAAACATAGTTTACCGGTCTTTGTAACGGGAACCATTTTTGCGATGTTTGGACAAATTGTAAAAACAGTGATGACAGAAACGGTTTTTTCCGATACCTTCTTAATAATAACGGGTATTGCTTTGCAATTTGGAGTCGCTTATTATTGTGAAAAACGGCAATCTTGGCAGTGGTCCTTTTCAAGGAAACTAATCCGTTTATAGGAAAAACATTCCTATAGTGTTTGTTTGGCGCGTTAACCTTAGTATAAAAAGCGCGTTGCGCAAAAGATTTAAAAGAGGTAGCAATTTTAAAAAAAAGCATTCTATACAGCAATAAAAGAAACTTTTTAATCCTCTGTTCGTTAAGGGGTATGATTTTGTGCTGATACTTGGAGTATAAAAGCGTGAGCGTACATAAACGTCCATATGATGAACCTATTATCATGATTGAGCATAATGCTTTTGAAAATGCTTTTAATCGTCTCTATGAAGAAACAATGGCGCTGATTGAAAAAACTGCAGCATACATTGACTCAGAAGGGAAATTAGTGGCACGTTCCCTTTCAACAGAAGTTTCTGCAATCTATGCGAAAGAGGCTATGTATTTAAGTACACGACTTATGCAAATCGCTTCTCAACTCCTTCTTCTTCGAGCAGAGCGCGAAGGGGAAATGTCATCAGAACAAATAAAAAAGGAAATTGTAAAAGTATCTCTTCATACACCGACATTGGAACTTGAAACCCATCATTGGCATGAATTGCCAGAAACTTTTCGCCAATTTGTTTCTCATTCATTGCGTTTAGAAGCGCGCATAACCTATTTGCGTGCTGGGTGGGAAACTGCGGCCTCCTGTACCTTAGAAGATGATAATCCAGTAGGAAAACAAATCGAATTGCTCAAAACAGCCTTTGGGCGTTCTTAGAGGTACTCCCCTTATTTTGCGCGAAGGGAAAATATCATCAGAACAAATAAAAAAAGAAATTGTAAAAGTGTCACTTCATACACCGACATTGGAATTTTTCCCTTTTATTGGCATGAATTGCCAGAAACTTTCCGCCAATTTATTTCTCATTCATTGCGTTTAGAAGCGTGCATTTTGTTTCATTTAGAGATGCTGCTGTAGTTTAAGCGCTTTGGTCAATAAGCGGCCGCTGTACCTTAGAAGATGATAATCCAGTGGAAAAATAAATCGAATTACTGAAAACAGCTTTTGGGCATTCTGAGAAAAATAGCTCCTTGCTTCTTTCTTGAGATATTTAGAACAGTATATCCATTTTTTACAACCAAAATTTCACAACGAAAACCAATCTAGAGTGCTTTTTTCTACCTAATTTCTATTTGAGCGTAGGAAATATCTTGAGTTTATAGCTGAGAGAGGGATAGGTATTGATTTCGAATTATGGCATGGAATAGGGTATGGTTGGTTTTGTGGGAAATTGACTTTTGTTGATTGCAGCTGGAACACTTTCTGTTGATCTATCGTGTGATTTTGTTTTGGCTCTGATAATGATCTGGCTCTAAGATAGAGCAGGGGCTTATACATCAATTTATTTATGGCTCTATAATTTATACCTATAAAGCTGCTGTAAAGTGTGTGTTAATGAGGATGATACACATTGTTACAGTTTTTGGGCTTCTTTTGTTTTGAATGGAAGTTATTTTCCCTCGTGTAAAATAAAATATCCAAAATAAAGTGCCATATAATGAATGTCCCATGGGTTCCCTGTGCCCCCATACAATGTTCCTCTCTATGCAATGTCATTGTGGTGTGATGAGTATATTCAAAAACACCTCTCAGTTCTTATTCACATTCGTTGAGCCTCTCTCATTTTTATGCTTGCAAAGGAAAAAGCCGGCACTATCATCATCTTTGCCAGTCCCCAATGTTGCAACAGCCTTTGAAACTTGAGACAATTCATTAGAGGCATTTTTAGTCCTGTCTTGTACAGTTTCACTCTATACGGCAATCCCACGTTTCATATGTAAGCGAATGGTTTTGATTGATTCAAGATAAACAGATTTGTAATGAGAAAATCTTAGGATATTCGGGATTCTTATGCAACATACAAAAAATTAATTATCTTTATAAATCAACGTGTTGCCTTGTTATGGTGGCGTCATGCTATAATGTAAAAAGTTTTCGTAAAGTGTGTACCATCCATTGCATAGCCTCTTTACACTTATGAATGTACAATCCAGAATTCTCTATTTGCTCGCTTGCGATGTTTAACCGTTATGGCATTGGATATGACCATAGAAAGGGAATTTTTATGCTTTAGAGGGTGCTTGCTTGTGATGTGTGAATGGTTTTGATTGATTTCAGTTATGCTTCATAAAGTATGTACCATAAAGATGCTGTTCGTTGCGTGTTATAATTGTATAAATTTGGAGGTATGATTATCTTTTTACTGGTTTTGTCTTGGGTTGCTGTTTTCTTTGTGGTCTTGTCTTTATTCACAAGGGGGAAAAGTGTATAGACTGTAGTTTATGGCAGAGACGATTCGTATTATAGGCATTGATCCCGGATTACGGCGTACAGGGTGGGGCGTTATCGATGTTGCAGGTAATCGTCTTCAGTTTATTGCAGCAGGGACGGTTTCTTCTAATGCACAGTGTGATCTGGCTTCTAGACTCTGTCAGATCCACAAAGGTCTTTCAGAGATTATGCATCAATTTATGCCCCATGAAGCCGCTGTAGAACATGTGTTTGTCAACAAAGATGCTACAGCAACTTTAAAACTTGGGCAAGCGCGTGCGATTGCGCTGCTGGTTCCTGCGCAAGCAAACCTTCCTGTTTTTGAATATGCCCCCAACAAAGTGAAAAAATCGGTTATTGGTGTTGGACATGGGGCTAAAGAACAAATCCATATGATGGTAAAAGTTCTCCTCCCACGGGCTGAATTTGATAGCAGTGATGCGGCTGATGCTCTTGCTCTTGCTCTTTGTCATAGTATGCATCGTAAGAGTATTGACCGATCTTATCAGGCAAGGATGGCGATATGATTGGGGTGGAAGCATGATTGGCACATTAAAGGGCACTCTTGAACATATCTTTGATGATCATATTCTTCTTGATGTTTATGGTGTGAGTTATGTTGTTTTTGTGTTGAATTGGTGTATGCATTATCAGAGTATTGACCAATCTTATCAGGCAAGGATGGCGATATGATTGGGGTGATAACATGATTGGCAAATTAAAGGGCACCCTTGAACATATCTTTGATGATCATATTCTTCTTGATGTTCATGGTGTGAGTTATGTTGTTTTTGTGTCAAATCGTCTGCGTCCTTCTTTACCCTCTGTTGGGGAGGCGTTAAGCCTTTTTATTGAAACGCATGTTCGTGAAGAAGCAATTCGCCTTTTTGGTTTTGCTACAAGAGCTGAACAGGAGTGGTTTTGTCTTCTACAAAATGTTCCTGGAGTAGGGGCAAAGGTTGCTTTGGCAATCTTGGGGACTTTATCGCCAGATGAACTTGCTCAGGCTATCGCTTTAAATGATGTTGCGATGATTAGTCGAGCGCCGGGCGTTGGTAAAAAAGTCAGTGAAAGGATTGTGGGTGAACTGAAAAGTAAAACACTTCCCTTTGAACAAGCTGTCAAAACTATTTCGGTTCCTCAGCGTGAGATAACCAATCAACCTGCGCATGATGCGCTTTCCGCATTGATGAAGCTAGGGTTTGAACGGGAGCAAGCAGCTCGCGCTCTTGCTCTTGCGATGAACGCTCTTGAGGGCGAAACTGTTTCTTCTGCCCTGCTGATCCGCCATAGTCTCAAATTGCTTTCTTCTCCTACTTAAAATTAAGGTAACAATGCATAAAGATGAAGATCAACGCCTTCTGGGTTCCGCCCCCCTTCCTAACGATCCAGATCGTTCCTTGAGGCCACAAGTTCTCGATGACTTTATTGGTCAAGAAGCGGCACGGGCTAATTTAAAAATATTTATTGAAGCAGCAAAAACACGGCAAGAAGCGCTGGATCATGTTTTGTTTGTAGGACCACCGGGGTTGGGAAAAACAACGCTTTCACAGATTATGGCAAAAGAATTAGGCGTTAATTTTCGCTCTACTTCAGGGCCGGTCATTGCTAAAGCAGGAGATTTAGCAGCCCTCTTGACCAATCTCGAAGAACGTGATGTCTTGTTTATTGATGAAATTCATCGCTTAAATCCAGCAATTGAGGAAATTCTGTACCCAGCAATGGAAGATTATCAACTTGATCTTATCATTGGTGAGGGGCCTGCTGCCCGCTCGGTTAAAATTGATCTGGCTAAATTTACTTTGGTGGCGGCAACTACACGTTTGGGACTTTTAACCACACCGCTGAGAGATCGTTTTGGAATCCCAATTCGTCTCAATTTTTATACGATAGAAGAATTGGAATATATTGTTCAGCGTAATGCACGACTTTTTGCTGTCAAGATCAGTGATGATGGAGCCCATGAAATTGCACGCAGAGCACGCGGGACGCCTCGCATTGCTGGACGCCTTTTACGGCGCGTTTGTGATTTTGCTCTGGTTAAACAGGCAAAACAAATTGACCAAAAAATCGCCGATGAAGCCCTTTCGCGCCTTGAAGTGGATCATCTTGGGCTTGACCCGCTTGACCGTCGCTATTTGCTCCTGATTGCGGAAACTTTTTTAGGGGGACCGGTGGGGATTGAAACGATTGCTGCTGCTTTATCAGAACCACGCGATGCCATTGAAGATATTGTTGAACCCTATTTGCTCCAACAAGGGTTTATTCAAAGAACCGCTCGTGGACGTATTCTGAGTGAAAAGGCTTGGAGCCATTTAGGGCTTTCTGCTCCAGCCTCTACAACGTCTATACAAAGGCGTTCTCAACTTTCTGATGCTCAAGACAATTCATCACTTCAGACGACTTTATGGGATGGAGAAGATGACTAAGTCATTCGCTTTTTAAAAAATAAGACATTTTCTTTAAAAAAATTGCGTGAATATTGTATCGCAAGGTTATAAATACAAGAAATGTGCTTGTTTTAGCAGTTTCTGACCAAAAAGATTTGGAAAGATTGAGGATTTTGTGCTTTTGCTTTTCATAACATCAACACAAAAATGTGTTCAATCTTTTGATCTATAAATAATTTGCTCTATTCAATGATTTTATGGGACGTGAAGTAGATGACAGAAGTGACTCCTTTCAAGAGAAATCATACAAGTGCTTTTCATAATTTTCAGGTCCGCGTTTATGTTGCGGATACAGATTTTTCCGGTGTAGTTTATCATGCGCGTTATCTTGAGTTTTTTGAACGAGGACGTTCAGAGTTTTTACGGGATACCGGTTTTAATAATAAGATGTTAGCAGCAGGGGGTGAGGGGGAAAAATTGTTTTTTGTTGTTCGTCATATGGAAATTAATTTTTCAAGACCAGCTAAAATTGATCATCTTTTAGTCGTTAAAACACGTGTTAATCACATCCAAGGGGCCCGCTTTTTTATGGAGCAATCTATTTTGCATGAGATGACTACGTTGGTAACAGCCAAAGTTGAAATTGCTCTGATTAATGAGGAGGCAAAACCGCGACGTTTACCCAAAGAACTTTTTGCAAAAATGCTTGGTTAAAAGTGTGATTCATTGAATTAGCAAGTTTCAGGAGAGATCAGCAGATATAAAGTAATCTATAATCTAAGACTATACATTTATCATAGCCTAAATGTTTTCCAACAAGGTCACACGATACAGCAAAAGAAAGCACCTCTGCTACAATAACTACAATAAATTGAAGATAATATCTCACAAAATTAAACACACCTCATCCATGTTATGATTCAAAATCAATGTCGCATCATCCATTTTCTGCTATAAACTCAAGATATTTTCTTTCTTTTGAAGAAAGGTTTGTTGGCATCAGAAAACAGCGAAAAAGTACAAAATATAAAAAGAAATAAAAATGGATTAAGATTTATTTTTATAAAAATGCACATACCCAGCACCATATTGCAATAAAGTGATAATAAGCTATTAGGTCGAAAACTGTCTCAAAACACCCAAAGGGTGTTTTTAAGCAATTTGATTTGTTTTTTTACTGGATTGTCATTTGGCATCACAAGAGCGCGTGTTTCATCCATTTCTATCCATCATGCATGACTTTATGTGCGCTTCTAAGCGTAGTGAATGAGTGAGAGATCAATGTATACAAAGCAGAAATGCATTTTTGCATTTAAAGTTTCAACAGCATATTATTCTATATAATGTATTGACTTAGAAAGATAAATTATCACTTATCATGGGCACAAACCCTAATAGGAATAGAATAAAATACTTTCATTTCAAATCTGTTCATGTTGAAACAATTAAAATCATTTGCTTACACATCATAAGAGAACAATATAAATCATTGAAAAAATTGTAAAAATATTCCTTATGGATCATTCGCAATGCAATAACGATCAAATATCGCAAGTGAGCAAAGAGAGCAAAGAAGCCGGTTTTGATGAAGTAAAAATGTGAAAAGGCTTTTTTCATGTCACAGAAGCTTGTACGTTATACCATGGTGCCAGAGAGATGATAGGCATTGAAAGGGGCTAATTCACAATACAGTGAGATTACATGAGACTTACACTAGATTACATAGGACGTCGGGGTGCATGGGTGAGGCGCATTGTTGTGAGGTGTTGTAGGGTGGTTTATGGTCGTTTTTTGTGCCCGATGGTGTACCCCGTATTCAATTCGATGGAAAATGAGAGAAATAATAGCCTGAGGCAAAGCGTCATCTTTTATGATGATAACATATTTATTTACAATGATAATTCATTGCGTTGTCACTTTCAGATAATTCTGAAACTTGTAAAATTTTTTCTTTTCAAGCTCTATTGCCGCGAATTAATAAAAAACATTTTCTTACATGTCACAAGCGGAGTTGGTGAGTGGATACAAAAACACTTAAGAAAGAAATAAAATACCTCTTACGAATCTTTTCAAGTGCTAAGACTTATCGCTGTATTTTAAGCTGGAAACGCGTATGATGATTTAGCGTTCTTTTCATAAGCGTAAAGATGGTGGTGCATAATAGATTTAATATCATGCATTTTTATATCTTTTATTTTTATAGCATTTATGGAGAAGCCCTGATCGTTATATTTTTCATAAATGCTGTTGTGAAATGAGGGGGATGTGCATTGAGGGATATCTCTCGTCATCACTTTTTAAGGAAAGTTAAGAAACAAGTCTTGTTTTAGCGCATGGATTTATGTGAGACTAGAGTCTTTACTTAAATTTAGAAAATATAAAATAATCTGTTTTATAAAATTTAAAAAAATGCATCTTTCATTTAGAGGGACAAAAATTATGCCGCATGGTGAACTAACGAATCCAGAAACAATTGGAATGTTGCATTTGTTTATGCAAGCGAGTTGGATCGTGAAAGGTGTTATGATCGGATTGCTGCTCGCTTCCATCTGGAGTTGGGCAATTATTTTTGATAAAATTTTTACGTATCGGAGAATACGGCGTGAAATAAAGCAGTTTGAACGCACATTTTGGTCTGGCAAAGCGCTAGAAGATCTTTATGCATCATGTAAAAGTCAACGTACCAATAGTATATCCGCAGTTTTTATGGCAGCAATGGTTGAATGGAAAAAATCTCTTGAAAAAGGGACCCATACATCGAAAAGTTTGCAGAGCAGAATTGATAAGGCTATGGATTTGACGCTGGGACGTGAAAGTGAAAAAATAGAATCAAAATTAAGTTTTCTTGCGACACTGGGGTCTGCGGGACCTTTTATCGGACTTTTTGGAACAGTTATTGGTATTATGGAGTCTTTTCTTTCTATTTCAGCTTCTCAAAATACATCACTTGCCATTGTCGCGCCAGGGATTGCAGAAGCGCTTTTGGCAACCGCTATTGGTTTGTTTGCAGCAATTCCAGCTGTTATTGCTTATAACAAGTTGACTCATGAAAGTGCGCGCATCATTGCACAAATAGAAAATTTTGCTGATGAATTTTCAACAATTGTATCGCGGCGTATTGATGAAACACGCACAGCACCTTCCTCTTTATAAAAAGGATCTTATCCCATGGGCGTTTCTGTTGCTTCTTCTTCTCGCAAAAATACACGTAGGCGGCATCATTCACGAAGCCAACTGATGAGTGAGATCAATGTCACTCCTTTTGTGGATGTCATGCTGGTCTTGTTGATTATTTTTATGGTCTCTGCCCCCCTTTTAGTGAACGGTGTTCCTCTAGATTTGCCTCGTAGTCAAGCGGGTCCCGTACGAGCTCAAAAAACACCTCTTACGGTTTCACTTGATGCGCAAGGGCGCTTTGCCATTAATCAAGATTATTATGAAACGTCGCAGGCCCTGATTACACACCTGAAAACTCTTCTGGAAGCAGATGCTACACAAAAAGATCAACGGGTTTTTGTGCGTGTTGCTAAAACTGTTGAATATCAACAAGTATTAAAACTGCTGGCGGATATTCAAAAAACGGGGTTTTCTCAAGTTGCGTTAGCAAGTTTAGCACAATAAATAATAAGTAATAAAATTGCGTATAACCGGTTGTTCTTAATTTTTTTTAAAAGAGCATAGAGTGATTAAAAATGAAAAAATGTAAGGCGTAAATAAGGCATAAAGAATGAACAAAGACTCTTATCATAGTATGAAACGAGGCTTGGCTTTATCCCTTGTGGTCCATGTCATTTTTCTCAGTTGGGGAGCTATTCAGTTTACAAGCTCTGTCTCTTTACCACAACCATTGGAAGCAATTCCCATTACTCTTGCTCCTTTGGTGGACGAGTTTTCTTCTCAACAAGGAGCCGTGAAGGCTCCTATCCGCGCAATCCCTGCCGTAAAACCAACTATGCAACCACAAGAGAAAGAAGATGCACGCCATATTGGAGAGGGACAAATAGATAGTCTTGCACCATTTCAACCAAAGGAAAAGTTGCTCCCCGTTGAGACAACACCGCCGCCAACAAGCGAAAGTACGTCGGAAACATCCACATCCGAACTTACACAACCAGAATTATTAGAAGCAAAAACAGAAGAGATTTCAAAAGAACCAGAGAATGAGCTCAAGGTTGCGTCTGAGATACCTTTGAAAGTACCGGAAGATGCGCCAAAGCTTGCACCTGAGATGCCTGTGAGAGTACCGGAAGATGAGCCCAAGGTTGCACCTGAGATACCTTTGAAAGTACCGGAAGATGAGCCTAAGGTTGTGCCTGAGATGCCTGTGAGAGTACCGGAAGATGAGCCAAAGCTTGCGCCTGAGGTGCCTTTGAAAGTACCGGAAGATGAGCCTAAGATTGTGCCTGAGATGCCTGTAAGAGTACCGGAAGATGAGCCTAAGGTTGCACCTGAGATACCTTTGAAAGTACCGGAAGATGCGCCTAAGGTTGCGCCTGAGATGCCTGTAAGAGTGCCGGAGGATGCACCCGAGACTGCGCTTAAGCCTTTGCACAAAAATGAAGAGATGGTATCGCCAAAAGAATTGACTCCAACGGTACAAAAAGTACCGGCAGAGCAGGTGGTTCATCAAGTTCCCAAAATTGTGCTTCCAGAAAAAATTCTTCTTCCACAGTTGAAACCAAAATTTGACGAAGAATCTACAATGAAAAATAAGGCGGCATTGAATCAAAATACGCCAAAGCTTAGCAAGAAACACCAAGAGAAACAGACCATTGAAGATATTCTGGCCATGGAGGAAAATAATTTGCTCAATCGTGCGCGGTCACAAGGAGGAGGAGCAAAACGTTCTCATACACCAGAAGCTTTGGGTGCAAGAAAAAATATTAATGATACCACAAAAATGGCACAAACATTGGTCAATATTGTTGGGGGGTGTATTCAACAGAAGCTTAAACTTGTAGCGCTTGGTGGCGATTTAAAGAATCGTCCGGTCGTGCGGTTGCGATTTTATTTGGACCGTGAAGGAATGGTTGTGGGTGATCCTATCATTGATCCTGTAAGCGGTCTTGAGAGTCAACAAGCTATTATGATAAGGCAGGTATACGCGGCTGTTTTTTCATGCCAACCTTATGCAGATCTCCCACGTGATCAATATGGCCTGTGGGGGCAAGGTTTTGACTTTAATGTTGATCCCCTCCAAGAAATAAGATGATAAAAAAATCGCTTAACGAAAGGACGCATTCCATGATGACTATAACGAGATATAAAGTTTTTGCTTGGTTTATTGTCACTTGTGGGTTGTGGCTTTCAAATATTTCATTGGTTTATGCGCAATTGAAAGGGACGATTTCAAGCGCTGATTTTAATCCCATTCCTATTGCAATTACAGACTTTATTTCCAATGATTCGATTGGATCTAAAATAACGGCTGTGGTGACAGCCGATCTGGAACGGTCGGGGCTTTTTTTACCGCTTGATAAAGCAAATTTTGTTGAAAACACTTCTAGTCCTAATAAACAACCGCATTTTGCTTATTGGCAGAAAATAAAAGCGCAAGGTTTGGTGACGGGGCAAGTCATGAGAGAAATCGATGGACGATTGAGAGTCGATTTTCGTTTATGGGATGTTTTTGGAGAGCGACAACTGAAAGGACGGCGTTTTTATACCGCGACAGAACGGTGGCGGCGTGTGGCCCATATAATTGCAGATGAGATCTATAGTGAGATGACAGGAGAAAGTGGTTATTTTGATACAAGAATTGTTTTTATCGATGAAACAGGACCTCAAAATGCACGCATTAAACGCTTAGCCATGATGGATCAAGATGGAGCAAATTTGATTTATATGTCCGATGGAAGTGAATTGGTGCTTACACCGCGTTTTTCCCCAAAAAGACAAGAATTGACCTATATGGCTTATGAGGAAAATCAAGTACCTCATGTTTATCTCCAACAAATTGAAATGGGGCAAAGAGAGTTGATTGGAACGTTTAATAACATGACAATTGCTCCGCGTTTTTCTTCTGATGGACAAAAAGTCATCATGAGTTTGTTACAAAATGATGGGAGTGCCAATCTTTACACCATGGATTTACGAACCCGTACGATGACGCGACTTACAACAACTTCTGCTATTGATACTTCTGCTTCTTATTCACCGGATGGCAAACAAATTGTTTTTTCTTCAGATCGTAGCGGAAAGCCGCAAATCTATAAAATGAATGCAGATGGGAGTGATATTCAACGTATTTCTTCAAACGAGGGGAGTTATTCAACACCTATTTGGTCTCCACGGGGTGACTATATCGCCTTTACAAAACAATTAAGCGGACAATTTTCTATCGGTGTTATGCGCCCAGATGGACAAGGAGAACGAATTTTAACCACGGGTTTTCATAATGAAGGACCAACGTGGGCCCCCAATGGTCGTGTGCTGATGTTCTTTCGCAAAAATCCCGGTATGGGACCAAAAATCTATACGATTGACATTACCGGACGCAATGAACGACAACTCCCTACACCCAATGATGCTTCGGATCCAGCATGGTCGCCATTGCTCAATATACAGTAAAACAAAATGCTTAAAAACAGAATATAGAAGGAATACAGTCTCAATTTTACACAATCTCAATAGTTTTTAATTATTTAAAAGCAGGAATTGGTTATAGTGGGCATGGGGATTTATGTAGATTTCATCTATCATCTACGGTTGTTGATCGATAATGGAATTTCCTTGGGGGAAAATGCTTAAAAAATTCAAAACAATACCTTGAAAAAATAGAGTCGAAAATTCTGAAGTCTCTAGATTTCAACTTTTTATTAAAAGTGTCGCTATATATATTTTTTTAAACTTCCTCTTCAATTTTGTTTGTGAAGAATTTGGTCTTGTCAGGGGGCTGTTGCTCTCTGATGTATTTTATTCGAGTACGCGGTTGTTTTAGGTCTGAATATTGATTGATCGGTAAGAGCAAAAGGACAGATTTTAAGATAAATGACGTTATTTTAAAAACATACGATGTCATAAAGTTAATGCCATAAAGTCAAAAATTTATCCGCAACAGATTAGAGAGATGTACTGGCTTTTTGTACAATACTTTGCTAAACAATCAGCTCTGGCTTTCCATTTGCTTATTTTTATTCTGTGATGTTGTAAAAACACTGCCCTTTGAGGTGTGGGGATATAGGACGTATAAACCTTCTTGATATATTCTAAGTGTTTTTAAGTGCGTGGCGAATATTTAGGGGAGTGCATGTTTGCTGAGTCTTAAGTTTAAAGTGAATTTCATGGGTGCTTCGTCATAGGAATACGTTAAGAAAATTCGAATTTTTTACAGGCTAGATCATTTTCATCACTTGAAGGCGGGGAGGTTAATCTTAAAGAACAACAAGATCGAATAGAGAGGAATATAGGGATAATCTTTTGGGCATGTAAGAAAGGCGTGAGACTACAGAGTTTTGTGTATGCTTTTCTTTTTGGGATTATGTTTTCTGGAATTGATTGTGGTTTCTTGTTGTACAGACAGATTTTCCCCGCTATTGACGCGGGGCTTTTATTGTGCGGATAGGAGGGGTGACAAATGCTTTTGAAGCCCTCATGAATGAAGAGAGGGCTTGTGCAAATGATGGAAATTATACAGATAATTTTGCCAAAATCTCATCGCTGATATCAAAATTGGCATAAACATTTTGCACATCATCATCTTCTTCTAATGTTGAAATCAGTCGTAAAACAGATAAAGCTTTTTCTTCATCTATTGGTGCAAGGGTGGTGGCTTTCCAAATTGTTTTAATCGATTCTGCTTCACCAAGTTTTGCTTCAAGCATTTTTGAAACTTCACCAATATCTTCAAATGCGCAGGTAATATGATGTCCGGTTTCTTCTGATTGCACATCTTCGGCACCGGCTTCAATTGCTGCATCCATGATGTTATCGGCTGTTCCTGCTTCTGGCTTATAGATTATTTCACCAATCCGATTAAACATGAAACTTACAGAACCTGTTTCCCCTAAGGCTCCTCCTGATTTTGTGAAGGCGGCGCGCACATTTGAAGCAGTGCGGTTGCGGTTATCGGTTAAAGCTTCAACAATGACGGCAACGCCTCCTGGCCCATAGCCTTCATAGCGCACTTCATCATAATTTTCGACATCGGTGCCTGACGCTTTTTTAATTGCGCGTTCAATATTATCTTTCGGCATCGATTGTGCTTTGGCATTTTGAACAGCCAGCCTTAAACGTGGATTCATGGCTGGATCAGGAGCACCTTGTTTTGCTGCTACGGTAATTTCGCGCGCAAGCTTAGAAAATATTTTCGAGCGCATAGCATCTTGACGCCCTTTACGGTGCATAATATTTTTAAATTGTGAATGGCCTGCCATAGTTTTCCTTCCTGTTTGAGGGCTTTCTTTCCAGTTGGACACTTTTTAGAATTTAAGGCGATAAAGCTCGCATCCCACCAGAATAAATGTGCCACAGCATGAGGTGAAATAATCAAATAAACCCTTTATAAGAAAATTCATCTTAAAGGTAAAGAGACCTTAGTTGAGGATCATTACAAGAGAGATCTCTTGTCGTTGAGCAAAAATAACGCTATAACAGAATGTAATTTCATAGCAAAATGGTTTATTCCATGCCGCGCTTTGTTTTAGGAGTGGTTGGAGAGACCTAAGCATATAAAAAGTTCCAGTGCTCTTGAGTGGGCGGTAACCTGCCTCATAGAAGAGGCGCAGAAGAGGATTTATAAAAATGGCAACGCAACTTTTGATGCCCAAAGCAACAGCTGTTTGGTTGGTTGATAATACAGCTCTTTCTTTTGATCAGATTGCAGAATTTTGTAAATTGCATGTCTTGGAAGTAAAAGCTATTGCCGATGGTGATGCGGCTTATGGTATTAAAGGTTTAGATCCGATTAGTTCTGGGCAATTGACGCGCAGTGAAATTGCACGGGTGGAGGCTGATCAAAACGCACGCTTGAAAATTTCTCAATCGAGGGTGCATATTCCTGAAAAAAAACGTAAAGGGGCGCGCTATATCCCTCTTTCTCGACGCCAGGATCGTCCCAATGGTATCCTATGGTTGGTTACGAACCATCCCGAGTTGAAAGATGCACAAATTGCACGGTTGATTGGGACAACAAAAGCGACAATTGAACAAATCCGCCTTAGAACCCATTGGAATAGTGCAAATTTGGTTCCTCTTGATCCTGTAGGACTTGGTTTGTGTTCACAAATCGATTTAGATTTTGAGCTCCAGCGTGCGGCGAAAAATCGTCCTGTTGCAGCAGAAGAAGATAGGTCGTTGCTTCCCGCTTCTGTGACGGAAAACGCTGCTCTAGAGGAAAATGAGAGCGAAGAAAATCTGCATAAGACTTTTGACGCTGATAAAGTTTTTGCAAAGTTGAACGCGCTGCAAAAAAATAGTCAAGATCAAGATGATGCATAAAAAGCCATGACTCATAAGGGAAACATTTCTTATGAAAATGTTAGAGGAATGGCTGAAGAGAAGAAAAATTGGCAGAGACTTAAAAGTAAAAATGAGGACGAAAAAAACAGAAAAAATTTCGTCTTCATTAGGAATTAACGGTTATTCTTAAAAATATTTTTAAGAATTTACCCTTCTTTACGAAATTCAAGGAGAAACGGACTATGCGCTCTACCAAAAAAAACATCTCTCATTCTTTAGCTATCCTTTTTCTTTTCTCACTATGCCTGGGTGGGTGTGGCAAAAAAAATGTTGGTGCACTTAACGGTATGAATGGCGCTTATATGAATGATGCTGGTTTGAATCAGGTGTCACCAGGCTCAGGACAAGAATTTACAGTTAGTGTGGGTGATCGCGTGTTTTTTGGTCTCGATTCTTCTTCACTTGATGCTAATGCTGAACGTGTTTTAACGCGCCAAGCAGAATGGTTGCTTCATTATCCTTATTATTCTATTATGATCGAAGGTCATGCTGATGAGAGGGGAACACGTGAATATAACTTGGCACTTGGACAGCGCCGTGCTGTTGCTGTGCGAAACTATTTGGTGTCTCTAGGTGTGTCTGCACAACGGATTCAAACAATTTCTTACGGAAAAGAAAGACCTGTAGCAGTATGTGATGATATTTCCTGTTGGAATCAAAATCGACGTGCTGTGACAATGTTGAATGACATGAATAGTCATTAAAAAGAAGATTGTTTGTTTCAACTATTCAATAAGCTCTTAAGGGGAGAAAAGAATGTATCGTAAAATCAATTGGAAAACACTCTTTTATATGGGGGTTTTTATAGCTTGTTCTACTTCACTTGTTCAAAGTGCAGCACGAAAGGCTTCCGAATATCCTGCACATGATACGGATAAAGTTGATGCAGTTGATAAGGCAACTGATGACGTGAAAGAAGCACCTGAAGCAGCCGATAAAGCAGCATCTGATGTGATAGAAAAAGCCACTGACGCCGTTAATAAGGCAACTGATGACGTGAAAGAAGCACCTGAAGCAGCCGATAAAGCAGCATCTGATGTGATAGAAAAAGCCACTGACGCCGTTAATAAGGCAACTGATGACGTGAAAGAAGCACCTGAAGCAGCTGATAAAGCAGCATCTGATGTGGAGAAAAAAGCCACTGACGCCGTTAATAAGGCTGTTGATGCTGTGAAAGAAGCACCTGAAGCAGCCGATAAAGCAGCATCTGATGTGATAGAAAAAGCCACTGACGCTGTTAATAAGGC
>NZ_JBHIRA010000003.1:133090-145326 GCF_042196825.1 Bartonella sp. AC10YNML
ATAAGGCTGTTGATGCAGTGAAAGAAGCACCTGAAGCAGCCGATAAAGCAGCATCTGATGTGATAGAAAAAGCCACTGACGCTGTTGATAAGCCGTCTGATGCAGTGAAAGAAGCACCTGAAGCAGCCGATAAAGCAGCATCTGATGTGGAGAAAAAAGCCACTGACGCTGTTGATAAGGCTGTTGATGCAGTGAAAGAAGCACCTGAAGCAGCCGATAAAGCAGCATCTGATGTGATAGAAAAAGCCACTGACGCCGTTGATAAGGCTGTTGATGCAGTGAAAAAAGCACCTGAAGCAGCCGATAAAGCAGCATCTGATGTGATAGAAAAAGCCACTGACGCTGTTGATAAGCCGTCTGATGCAGTGAAAGAAGCACCTGAAGCAGCCGATAAAGCAGCATCTGATGTGGAGAAAAAAGCCACTGACGCTGTTGATAAGCCGTCTGATGCTGTGAAAAAAGCTCCTGAAGCAGCTGATAAAGCAGCATCTAGCGCGGCGGAAAAAGCCACTAGTGTTGCGGAGCACCAAGGGATTATTTTAGAGAATCAACAGGCTTTATTTCAAGATTATGATTTAGATAAGCTTTTACATAAGATACGAATGGTGCTTGAGCATAACAGTCTAAAAAATGTTAACAAGCAGTTTCACGAGCTTTTTGATACAGAAACCTCTTCTGTTTATTCTTGTTCTTTTGAAAAGTCTGCTGTAGATGAAAAATCTCAGACTGTAAAAGAAGAGATGGAGCAGGACCATAGTACAGGTGTTCAGACAAAGGTTGCTGCTGTGGAAGCTAAGGTGGAGAGCCATGACCATGAAAACAGTCAATCCTTTAACAAAGCGCATGAAGTAAGAGCTCCAATTGAAGTACATCAGAGTGACAATCTTTCTTCTTCTAAAGCTTTGTATAAGGAAGGGTATGATTTTATTCGTTCTGCTAACTATGTTGATGCTGAAAAAAGCTTTTGCGCTTTTCAAAATCGTTACAAAAAAGATTCTTTGAGTGATGATGCTTTATTTTGGTTGGCCGAATCTTTGTTGGGACAAAAACGCTATCATGAAGCAGCACAAGTTTATCTTACCGCATGGTATGCAGATAAAAAGAAGCTCTATACCTCCGAGATTTTACTGAAATTAGCAAGAAGTATGGTCGCTCTTGAGCCAAATAAAGACAATTGTGCTCATTTTGTGAAAAAATCAAAACGTCAACAAACATTAGCATCTGTTTTTTGTAAACCTGCAAAATAAACAGCGAGGTCGTTTTCGGTGTGCGTTAGACTGGCAAGAAATCTCTTTAAAACATCGGATTTTATTCCATGTCAGAAGTTGATTCTTGCCGTCTCAGGGGGAAGTGATTCTTTGGCTTTGATGTTTTTGGTCAAAGAGCATTTGGAAACTCTCGCATTTCCTCCAGAAATGATTGTTGTCACGGTTGATCATCAATTGCGTAAAGAATCGATGCGTGAGGCAGAAACTGTTGCGAAAATTTGTCGTGTCCATGATATTCAACATATCACTGTGCGATGGGAAGGCGAAAAGCCAAAGACGCATATTGCTTCCAGCGCGCGTGTTGCACGCTACGATCTCTTGGTTAAAGAAGCACAAAAACAAGGCGCATCAGTTATTATGACGGGCCATACACTCAATGATCAGGTTGAAACCTATCAAATGCGGTATCAACGTCTCCAAAAGAACAGAGGTGCTTTATATAGTGAAGCTGTTACCATGCGCGATGAGGTTTATGCCAGTGGTTTTGCTGGTATTTTGCGCGGTGAAGCCGAGGGTATACGTGATGAGTTTCATGCCAGAAAAACAAGAAAAAATATTTCCGAAAAAAACGATGGTCCGCTCTATGAACGTGGTTTATCCTGTATTCCGCGTGAGGCGTTGTTGCATAGAAAAGTGCGTTTGATTCGTCCACTCCTTGGTGTAAAACGCCAAACATTACGGAATTATTTACGCTTACAAGGACAAACATGGATTGATGATCCAACCAATGAAGATCGCAATTTTGAACGTGTGCGTGTGCGTCAATCTCTTTCTCCACAAAAATTGTCTTATATTGCTCAAAAAATAAATGAAGCCGCATTGCAGCGTCGTCAACACGCGCAAAATATTGCCGATTTGATCTTAGCACTGGATATTACTGTCCAACATGGACGTTGTTTCATAGCAAAGCCTGCGCTATTTTTACAGAAACATTCCAGTTTTCCTTTCGTGGTGGGGCTCTTTGCTGTGCTGATGGGAGGGGGATTTTATTTGCTCCCCAATCAGAAATTAAGCATGCTTGTTCAAAAACTCTGTCTCGATTCTCCAGAAAAGAAGCGTTTTACTTATGCGGGCTCTGTTATTGAATATAACAAGCAGGGAATTTCTTTGTGGCGTGAAGGGCGAAATATAAAAGAGGCTATCGTTGAGCCAGATAAAACTTTTATATGGGATGGGCGCTATCATATCACAAATCATGGATATGAGGCTATAAAGGTTGGAGCCGCAAATTTAGAACAGCTGAAATTTTTATTAAAAAATAGCGATTTTGAGCTTGAAAAGCCTCATTTTCCCTCTTTACAATCGCTGGTGATGATCTCAAATGACAAAGGGTGTGATATTCCAGAGTTGATTTCTCAAGCAGTTGTTCATAAAAATGTTATCATCAAGCGGATTATGGCACCTTTCGATTGGCTTTCTTCGCGAGAAGATGCTGCTGTGGTAAATGTTGTGGAACCTTTTTTTAATATTGAGGTGAAAAGATAAAGAAAAATTACTCTAAAAGAAAATAAACAGCTTCTCATCCCTTGGCAAGGGGCTGACAAGGTTATATGTTAAGGGGAAATGTTTGAAATCTAGATTTGATTAAGTGGGCTAAATATGAATTCCAATTACCGCTCTCTCCTCATTTGGGGAGTTATTGCCTTAATTTTGATTGTGTCGTTTTCTTTCTTTAATGGAGATAGTCAGCGTTCTGGTGGTGGAGAGGTTTCTTATTCTGAATTTTTACAAAAAGTTGAGAATAATGAGTTGAAATCTGTGACCATTCAAGGTCAAAAGTTAACAGGACAAACTATTGAACATAGAGCTATTTCAACCTATGCTCCACGAGATCCAGGTTTGATACAAAAATTGGAAAGCAAAAACGTGAATGTTAAAGCTATTCCTGAAAGCTCTGGAAATAGTATCTTCCTCAATCTCCTCTTTTCCTTATTGCCTGTTATTATTATCGTGGGGGCGTGGGTCTTTTTTATGCGGCAAATGCAAAATGGATCACGCGGTGCAATGGGGTTTGGGAAGTCAAAAGCAAGATTGCTTAATGAAGCGCAAGGACGTGTTACTTTTAAAGATGTTGCCGGTGTTGAAGAAGCAAAGCAAGATCTTCAAGAAATTGTTGAATTTTTGCGCGAACCACAAAAATTTCAACGTTTAGGAGGGCGGATTCCACGCGGTGTTTTGCTTGTTGGTCCTCCTGGAACCGGTAAAACTTTGCTCGCACGCTCTGTGGCTGGTGAAGCCAATGTGCCATTCTTCACCATTTCAGGGTCTGATTTTGTTGAAATGTTTGTAGGTGTTGGGGCGAGCCGTGTGCGTGATATGTTCGAACAGGCTAAAAAAAATGCCCCTTGTATTATCTTTATCGATGAAATTGATGCTGTTGGGCGCCATCGGGGTGCTGGACTAGGAGGGGGAAACGATGAACGCGAGCAAACCTTAAATCAGTTGCTTGTTGAAATGGATGGGTTTGAGCCCAATGAAAGTATTATTCTTATTGCTGCAACAAACCGTCCCGATGTCCTTGATCCCGCTTTATTGAGACCAGGGCGTTTTGATCGGCAAGTTGTTGTGCCAAACCCTGATGTTTCTGGGCGTGAACAAATCTTGAAAGTGCATGTGCGCAATGTGCCTTTAGCGCCCAACGTTGATCTGAAGATTTTGGCAAGAGGTACACCAGGATTTTCCGGTGCGGATCTGATGAATCTGGTCAATGAAGCTGCTCTTATGGCTGCAAGCCGTAATAAAAGAGTCGTGACAATGCAAGAATTCGAAGATGCGAAAGATAAGGTGATGATGGGGGCTGAGCGTCGTTCAACCGCTATGACACAAGAAGAAAAAGAACTCACTGCCTATCACGAAGCAGGACATGCTATTGTGGCTCTTAATGTGCCAGTTGCTGATCCTGTCCACAAAGCAACAATTGTCCCAAGGGGAAGGGCCTTGGGAATGGTGATGCAATTGCCTGAAGGTGATCGCTATTCCATGAGTTATCGTTGGATGATTTCTCGTCTGGCCATTATGATGGGTGGACGTGTGGCTGAAGAATTGAAATTTGGAAAGGAAAATATCACCTCCGGTGCTTCTTCTGATATTGAACAAGCAACCAAATTAGCGCGCGCAATGATCACACGATGGGGATTTTCTGATCTGCTTGGGAATGTTGCTTATGGAGATAACCAAGATGAAGTCTTTTTGGGTCATTCTGTTGCGCGAACACAAAACGTTTCTGAAGAAACAGCGCGCATGATTGATATGGAAGTGCGTAAGCTTATTGATGATGCCTATAAAAATGCTACAGAAATTTTGAAAACAAAAAGAAAAGAATGGTTTGCTTTGGCACAAGGTTTGTTGGAATATGAGACTTTAACGGGAGCTGAAATTAACGAAGTTATTGCAGGAAAGCCTCCTTCACGCACACAGAAAGATGAGAATGCTGCACCACGGGGATCCTCTGTTCCGAAAACTGGAACAGTGAGGGTAGAGACAGCAGGCGCAGAGGAAAAAGACGCTGAAACAGCGCCTAAAATAGCAACTCATAAGGTAGAGACTGATAAATTAGAAGAGGGTAAGGCAGAGGGAGCTGTAGGGAAGAAAACAGCAAAATCCAGTGATGTTGAACCTAAGGAGCTTCAGTCTAAAAAAGTGCAATCGGATGAGACTGAGAAAAAAGCGCAAAGCACAAAAGGTACCACAAAATCAGTCAACCGCTCTAAAAGTAAAAGCAGTGCAGAAAAAAAGTCAAATACGGTGGGACATGATAAAGGAAAATAGGAGCCTTTTAAGAACGCTTGAGTGACGATGTTTTAGGAAAACTTCTAAATTTTTTGAGAAAGGCGCAAGCTTTGTTTGCGCCTTTCTTGCAATATTTGCAAAAATATGGAAGCAAAAAAATTAAGCAAAGCCGTTGTATGATGACGGCTTTAGCATGCTACAAGGCGAGGTGTACTGTTGCTTTTCTAATGTGGTAGGGGTTGTAAGGTTAGGTGATAGATTTTCTTGCTGATTTGGTAGGGTATGAGGTTTGGTGCTGAGTTTCTTTACGGATTTAGCAAGTGTGTGAGATTATCCGTTGGTTGTGTTAAAGGGATGTGTAGAGCATTTTGAGGAGATAATATTTCTTTTATGTGTGAGGGTGTAACATAATTGTTTGAGAGTGGTTTAGATGTGTAGATGGTGAATAGGGGGCTTGATTGTCTAAATGCATGAAGGTTTAAGATCAATGATCTGATTTTATACGGGGAGAGGAGGACTATTGTACCAAGGGGGCTTTTAGGGGTTTAAAAAAGTCAAAGGGAAAAAGTAGATATTAAAGGAAAGAGGTATGGTACAAAAATATTTTGGTACAGATGGAATTCGGGGGAAAGCCAATTCATTTCCGATGACACCCGATTTTGCTATGAAGGTAGGGATGGCGGTAGGGGTTTTATTCCGCTCACAACATCAATCACGTCGTGTGGTGATTGGAAAGGATACACGATTATCGGGCTATATGTTGGAAAACGCTTTGGTTTCAGGATTGACTGCTGCGGGGATGGAAGCTTTTTTATTGGGTCCAGTGCCAACACCTGCTGTTGCAATGCTTTGCCGCTCTTTGCGCGCGGATCTTGGGGTGATGATTTCTGCTTCTCATAACCCCTTCTATGATAATGGAATTAAACTTTTTGGTCCTGATGGTTTTAAGCTTTCAGATGATATGGAAGCGAAAATTGAACAATTAATCGATACAGATCTTTCAAAATCTTTAGCAAGTTCTGCCGAAATTGGTTATGCAAAACGGGTTGAAGGGGATATTTATCGTTATATTGAATATGCCAAACGAACTCTGCCGCGCGATGTTCGCTTGGATGCTGTGCGTATTGTTGTGGATTGTGCCAATGGGGCGGCTTATAAAGCGGCTCCTCGTGCTTTATGGGAATTGGGGGCTGAGGTTTTTGCTATTCATGATGAGCCAAATGGTACCAATATTAATCAAAAATGTGGGTCAACCGATTTAAGTTCTTTAAAACGAAAAGTGCATGAAGTACGTGCTGATGTGGGTATTGCTCTTGATGGAGATGGAGATCGTGTTCTCATTGTTGATGAAAAAGCACAAACGGTTGATGGAGATCAGTTGATTGCTGTAATTGCTGAAAATTGGCATAAAATGGGACGATTACGGTGCAATGGTGTTGTTACAACAATTATGTCAAATCTTGGACTAGAGCGTTTCTTGAACGGCAAAGGGTTGCACCTTGTAAGGACAAAAGTTGGAGACCGTTATGTTGTCGATGCCATGCGCCAAAAGGGATATAATGTTGGTGGTGAGGCTTCTGGGCATATTGTGCTCAGTGATTTTGGCACAACGGGTGATGGCTTGGTGGCTGCCTTGCAGGTTTTAGCCTGTATGAAAGAAAGCCAAAGTCCTATGAGCCAATTGTGTAAACGGTTTGAACCTGTACCGCAAATTTTAAAAAATTTAACGGTTAAAAATAAAAATGTCCTGAAAAAAAATCCTGTTAAAACGGCTATTGATCAAGCAGAGAAAAAGTTGGGAAAAGAAGCACGCCTCGTTATCCGTGCTTCTGGAACTGAACCGGTTATCCGCCTTATGGCTGAAGGCGATGCACGAGAAGTGTTGGATGCGGTCGTAACAGAGTTGATGGATGTTATTACGCAACATGATGCACACGTGGGTGCTGTGCTTTGAGGAATCTTGAATGCTGTGAGGTAAGTAATCAGGTAATCTTTTGAGAGATAGAAGGGAAGTTTGCTACGGGAATTATTTGTTGGAATATAAGGGGATATTTCTAACGTTGAGTAGACTTCAAGCGGGTGACCTTTGAATAAAGGGGAGGCTTCTTATGATGGTTGAGGGGAAGAAAAAGAATAAAGACTAAAGCTTGGAGGCTTGTGTGTGCTAGAGGAGGGGAGATCTTGAGAGAGGGATGAAAATTCTTGAGTTGTATAGAAGAAAAAGCTGGTGAGAGCAGTCAGTCAAAACGGTTATCCAAGAAAAACGGTTGTTGATGAAGGAGTTTTGGGATTCGTGTAATGGCGAAAATCTATCCTTTATACATTGCATATAAGGGAGGATCAGAGATTAGATAAAAAAGGGTTTGGCGATTTATACTGATAAAGCGATGTCGTTTCGTGATTTTGTCTTTAATGTTGTCTTGGGATGCACTTCATAACTATGGGTTTGATTCATCAAAAGTTCTCCCTAAAGAACAACTTCAGGATAAAAAGCTAGTGAACGAGCTTCAAACAGCTGTTCAATTTTTGCAACAAAGACATATACAAGAGATCAACAACGCATCTGTGCGTACAAAGTCAAAAGATGTGATACGGTCAAGAAATCTAATGCATTAGAAACTTTTTATTGTAGCTCATTTGGGGTCTCATTAAAGAGTAACTAAAGGAGGGTTACTTATAAATATAGCGGTGGATTCAAGAGATATTGTGCGAGCATGTATAGATAAGAATTTAAAAAAAGCCCATGAAATATTAGCCCCTCTAGGGCTTACGGTGTCTTATTTTGTACGGATTGCTTTGACTAAAGTTGTCAATGAAAAGGGATTTGTCGTTTGATATGTATGTTCCTAATGAAACAATATATTGATTTATAATGATAATTTAGCGTTATTCAAGTTGAATTAGCCCCCTAATATCGTAAAATTTTCTCATTTCAAATCTATTCCATGTTGAATCAATCAAAATCATTTGCTTGCACGTCACAAGCGGGGGGGAGTCCATGTGGAAAAAACCGTACAAGAAAGAACTAAAAATGGTTCTTATGAGCCCTCTCTAGTGCCAAGGGCTGTCAACACTCACGAGCTGGCAAAGTGTGTGATGGTGCCAGCATGCGAGACGCTTGAAATTTTTGAGAAAAGTGAAAGAGGAGAAGATGTTTTTTTTGTAAAAGATGTGGAGGATTTATTTCGTCATTTGGATATTTGATACTTCTGATCATTCATTTAAAATTGGCTTTTAATTTACATCATTATAGTTACGGGTATCACGTATTTTTATTGATAATTTACAGGGATTCCGTATATTGAACAATTATGCAAACAATGATCGAAACGACAGCTTATCCTATTATGCCGTAAAACACCGTTGTTTAGAGCGGTGGTATAAGGCATGAAAAGCTTTATATATTGAATGTTTTTAGATATCGTGATCAGTATTTCAGGGCAAGGTTTGTCTGTCGCGCCTATGAAGTGAATCGCGTGAGTGGTCAGTAGCAGGAAGCCGCCGAGAGATGCTGGACTGTTGACAGGCTCGTGGCGGGTAGGAATCTCACTCCTTTGAGGTGTGGGGGAAAGTCAATTAACTTGTGCGAAAGAGGAAGGTATATCACCTGAAGCATTATTTAATATTGTTTTTTTAAATTGCTGCTAATCCAGATGCTGGTGTTTTTATGCAAGGAATGAGGTGAGAGCAAGGAAAGTTAGATTCCCAACAAAGCATAAGGGTAAAAGTGGGGAATATAGGGTTATACCCTTTTTGGGTGGTCAAAATATTCCGGTGTTTCTCTTAGATATTTACAGTAAATTATCTCAAGGAAATTTAATTAAGCTAGTAAGTTAGAAAGAAATGAACTTAAGTGAATTTTAACTGTACTCTTAAACGAATATCGAAAGGAAAAAATAATGGATAAGGCAAATAAGTAGGATTGCGTATATTACAAGGAGCTTGTGAAGCTCTTTCTTAATGGGGGTTACGACCCTCACGTAAAACAGCACACCATTGTGTGCAGTTTCACGGGCTTGTTTTAAAGAAACATTTCTTAAGGCACCCAGGCCCTTTTCATGGCGCCGACCATGAATGGTATAACGATAAAGCCATTGAACACCTCCATCTTTACGTTTTTGAAGAAGCAAGCCGGTGCACCATCACACACTTTGCCAGCTCGTGAGTGTTGCGACAGCCCTTGGCATTAGAGAGGGTTCATAAGAGCCATTTTTAATTCTTTCTTGTACGGTTTTTTCACATGGACTATCCGCTTTTAGTGTGTAAGCAAGTGATTTTGATTGTTTCAAGATAAGCAGGTTTGAAATGAGAGAATTGTACGATATTCAGGACTCTCATTCAACATACAAAACAGTGAATTATCATTATAAATCAATGTATTGCATGTTTATGAAGAAGCGAGCCGGTGCACCGTCACACACTTTGCCAGCTTGTGAGTGCTGCGATAGTCCTTGGCATTAGAGAGGGTTCATAAGAGCCATTTTTAATTCTTTCTTGTACGGTTTTTTCACATGGACTATCCGCTTGTAGTGTGCAAGCAAGTGATTTTGATTGTTTCAAGATACACAGGTTTGAAATGAGAGAATTTTACGATATTCAGGGTTCTAATTCAAGTTGAATAACGCTAAATTATCTATATAAATCAATACTTTGTTCTTATGCTAAAGGTGAAGCGGAGGTCATAAAATTTGGTAGCCATATCCTTGCAAACATTGATGTCAAAAAAATCAGAAAAAATATAGGGTTATAGATATCATTTTCGGCATGTTTTGGTTTTTCTGTAAGGCGCATTCGTGATTGGAAACAGGGACGATATTCTATAGATACTTTTTCTCGTTTGTTACTTTCAATCATTGAAAATGAACCTGAAGCGATCAATTGTGCTCTTAAAAAATCTCTATTGGCATAAGAGGGGGAGGGTATCGTTTTTTTTAAAAAGCATCACGGCGCTTGAAAGGGTCGTAATAAATTTCTGTTACACGAAATTTTCCTTCCAAACGTTTACATTGGATGATGACATCTATCATCGAGATTAATAAGCCGCGGATATCGTCGCGTGCTAAATTACCACCCCCGTCACTTTCTTTGACTAAAAGGGTCATTTGTTCAAAGGCGGCGAGTGCTGTTGAGGCATGAACGGTGGTGATAGAACCTGGGTGACCGGAATTGACATTACGGATATAGTAAAAGGCTGTACCATCACGCAGCTCTTGCAAAAGAATTCTGTCGGGGCGCATACGCAATCCAGATTCAAGCAGTTCTTTTGCTCCAGCTTTTGCTAAGCCTTGATTATCTTTTGAATAAAAGAGCTGCACTTTGTTTGTGTGTGGAACGACAAGCTCGGGCGTGTCTTCTATGGTGAGAATGCGTTCATATTCAGGGATTTTTGCAATTAAAGCTTTGGAGAGGGTTGTTTTACCAGAACCGGTTTTTCCAGAGATTAAGATATTTTGTTGTGTAACAACAGCGCGTTCTAAAAATGTACAAAAGTCTTTGGCGATAAAGAGATCTGTTAGCTCTTTTTCTGTATCAGAGAGTTCACTTGCCCGTTTTGTCATTTGTTCAAGGGGGGTAAAACTAACGTTTCTGGTGACAGAAAATAGCTGGTTTTCGTGTAGACTTTCAAGAGAAAAAGTGCGTGATGAAGGTTTACGAATTGTCATGCTCATGGTGTTGGGGGCAACAGCAGGGGGCATGACAATTTGTATGCGTTCGTTATTGGGCAGTGTTGCGGAAAGAACGGGATTTTCTACACTAATTTTTTGTGTTGTGTAGGCAGCAACAACTTTCGCAATCCCTTCTAGTTCGCTGTAGGTTAGCTCTTTTAAGATGTGGGTTTGCCAACCATTTGGACCCTCAACAATCACTTCGCCTGGGCGATTGACAACAATCTCAAATAAATTCTCATCATTGAGGAAGTCATCTAAGATTTTTAATTTTGTTAAAACGATAGAGGCTCGTTCTATGTTTTTTGCTGTTGGCATAATATACTCTGAACGTGAGAATTAAAAAAAGGAATAGCCTGGCGTAGAACGCGAGAAAGCGTTTCTCTTTTTTCTTGTGATGGTTAATTTATAAACAGAGGAAAAATCGAGATCTTTTGCTACGAAAATGTTGACCAGTTCGCCTTGAAATTTTTCTAAGGTAGGAGGGATATTGATTTGATTTTCAAGGGCAATACTGGCGGCTTCTTTTCCAGTGTTGTTTGCGCCTTCAAAACCGCCGCCTCCAGAGTTGTTTGAACCTCCTTTATTGGAATTGCCTACTATTTTATTTGTTAAAACTGTTGTGGCACCATCAATAACGGTCAACAAAAGGGAAGAGCCAAAGCGTTCCCACCAATGGGTGTTGATGTTGCCATCAAAACCAGCTCTTCCTAAACTGTCTGTTGCGGGTGAGGCAAGGTCGATGATGACACCGGTTGGAGTTTTTGCTCTTGTCCAGAGAACAAAGAGGCGGGATTGACCTTGTTTTATCCCTCCGCGGTATTCGCCAATCACTTGAGTTCCTTTATCAAGTAAAACAACGCGACCATTGTCGGAGAGGATATCACGGTTAATAATGCAGCTTGCAAAGCCTGGTTGCTCACTGTTTAATGCCGTTTCTAAGATACAGGGAATAGAGGTTCCCATGGCGATGATAAAGTTTCTATTGCCGATGAGTTTTGCTTTTGCTTTTGCTTCTTCTGTTTTGGTAGGCTTTAATAGGGTCGCAAAATTTTGTGTGTCTTGAAGGGCAGAGGAATTTTTCATATTGGCGAGATTTTCAAGGGTATTGAATTTTTCAAAGGGATTGAGAGTCGTGTTGACAATGTCTTTTAATTGAGACCTAGAGCCTTTGGCAAAAGCAAGAACGGGGGCGCGTCTTGCGGCATCAAGTAAGGGATCATCTTTTTTCGGTTCTTGTGCGAGTGGTTGTGGGGGTGGTAAGGTTATTGGCGCTATGTTTGCACGCGGGTCAGAGGGGACGAGCTCTAAAGGGGCGAGGGAATTGTGAAAGCTTTGTTCTTGTTTTTTATGAGCTTTTGCAGTGTCTTTTTGTTCTGTGGGGGTGGATAAGATGTTCCAGAGGACATAGCCGCAGATTCCTATACAAGCTATTGCGACAACTATTTTTTTGCCGGCGGTTTTGGCGCTATTGTTTTTGCCATCTCCAATAGATCCTCGATCTTCGATGATTGATTTATCACTCATGTGTTGTCCCCTTTAATTCCCGCTTATTTAAAGATCTGATGCAATT
>NZ_JBHIRA010000003.1:145426-177247 GCF_042196825.1 Bartonella sp. AC10YNML
TCCGGTTCCTGGATTAACGCCTTTGGGTTGATAGGCTTCGTTAAAGACGCATAGGATATTTTTTCCCTGTCTTAGGGTGAAGCGTGCGCTAATGGCATGGTCAGTTACCCTGTTGCCTCTTGTGGTTTTGGGAACTAGTGATTCTGTACCGTCATTGCTGACAATATAAATGGCAGGGATTTCTTGGTTGTCGGGAAAAGACAATGTTGTTGTTCTGCTATCCCTAATAGTGTCTCGATCTTCGATGATTGATTTATCACTCATGTGTTGTCCCCTTTAATTCCCGCTTATTTAAAGATCTGATGCAATTTTACGTTCAACAGCTGGTGAGGTGGTTCCGGTTCCTGGATTAACGCCTTTGGGTTGATAGGCTTCGTTAAAGACGCATAGGACATTTTTTCCCTGTCTTAGGGTGAAGCGTGCGCTAATGGCATGGACAATCACCATGTTGCCTCTTGTGGTTTTGGGAACCAGCGATTCTGTACCATCATTGTTGACAATGTAAATGGCAGGGATTTCTTGGTTGTCGGGAAATGTAAATGTTGTTGTTTTGCCATTGTCATAAACAGAGGAGGGTTCAAGAGTGATAGAGCCTTGAGCGGTGTAAGCCCAATTGCGTGGTCCATAGGTTTCAGAAGCGTTGAAGATACCATCAATCTGTTGGGATTGTTTTTTTTCTTGTCGCATAAGGGCTGCAAGTCTTCTTTGTTCTGCTTCCTCTTGTGGGTAGCGGAATTTCACAAGGAAATATGTTTCTTGTCCAGAGGAAATTTCTCCATCTTTAATGATGAGTTCAAATTGATAAGAGCGCTTTGAGCCATCAAGCTTTGTGGTGACGACTTGGAGATTGGTAATGGGTTGGACTTCTCTTGCCTTTAGAAAAAGAATATTACCCGCTGGTGCAACTTCCCATGCAACGCTGTTGCCAATCGCTACATGAGCAATTTCTTCATTGGCAGAAAATTCTATTTGTACGGATGAGCGTATGGAGCCAATAATTTTAGTGACATTATAAGCATCATAATTAATAAAGCGAATGCGGCTATCGTTGGGCGCGCGGGTGGGAAAAACACTGGCATGGCTCAAGGCTATAGGAGAAAAGGCAACAGCCATGTTAAGAATGAGAAAAAGAAATTTTTTTTTCATGATCAGTTGACCACTTCCGGATCGGTTCTATATTCATTAACAATAAACCCTAGAGGATTTATTAAACGGTTTTGGACAGAGATAGGGGCATTGATATATTCAAAGGTAAGTGTTGAGACCCAGTGTGTGATAAATTCTTTGTTGTTCTCGTTATCACGGACGGTTTTGTAATAGCGTACCTGTGCGACATCATCATTGATAAAGGAGATTGATTTTATTGTTATTGTAACGGCGGCATGTTTATAGAGAATTTGAGGGCTTTGGGGATTTCTTGCTCCATACCAGCTGGCGAATCTTTGCTGTTCTTCAGAAGAAGAGAGAAGAGAGACGGTTTGGAAATTATGCTGTGTTTCTTCTGTGGTGAAACCTTCACGGCAGCGGACGTATTTTGCGGCGAAGTAGCGTGTGATGGCTTCGTCGACGTTTGTGGGACCTTCTTTTAAGGCTTCTACGACTTCAACAATGCCGGTTGAATTGTCGACGCGAATGACAAAGGGTTCCACGGTTTTAAGGGGCGTGAGGGTGATGACCGCGAGAGAAGACATTATTGCAACAGCAACCGCGATGCCGGCAATGGTAAGGGAGACGCGGGTGGTGCGGCGTGAGGCGAGCATGCGGTCTTGATCAAACGAGCGCGCTTCGGCAATATATTGTTCTACGTCTTTTTCTTTCATGCCTTTTTTCCGCAATCTTTGTAGGATTTTATTTCTTCATCCGTTAATTTTTGTGCCAGAAGCATTTCCAGCTTCCCCTCTTTCACGGATGGGGTGGTGTTGTTACTGATGATGATGGGCGTGGGCGTGGGGTTTTTCCCTTCCCAATTCCACATCGATCTGTTGAGTGGACGTTTAGAATATCCATCACATTTTGGCAGCGACTTCAGCGTGTTTGGTGAAGACATACAGCCACTGAGAAAGAGAAATGGTAAGATAATCCCAATTTTTTTTAATTCCCGCATTTGAACTTAGGCCTTTGCTAATAGTGATGCTAATTTTTTTGCACCGTTCGTTATCGTTTTAGCTCCTCCTGAGCCTGTAAGGGAGGCCCCCCCAGAGGCTAAAGCGGAAGCCATGCTAGGTAAATTGAAGAAAAGAAAAATACCACCAAGGCCAACCACCATAAATGCGCCATAGGAAAACATGATATCTACAATGTTTGTTGTAAAGATTTTCAGTGCAAGTTTGATATACATACCACCAAGCAAGATGACTAATATCTGAAGTATGATGAAGTTTGCAACTTGTCCTAACCATGCCTCTGTAAAACGCCTTGTTGAGGAAAACATAGAGAGGCTTATGAAGAGCGGTCCCACTGATAAGACGAGAAATAAACCCAGCTTAGCAAACATTGTGACGTAAAAACCAATTATGCAAAAAACAGCAGCAATCACGTAACAGGCAAAACCAACTATCCAAGCAACAAGATACGCACCCAATGCAAGCCATGATGCAGATTTTGCTTCATCAAAAACATGTGCAACAGCTTTGTTTAACATATCGTCCCATATATTTTTATCTGAGTGTATTGTACCTTGTGTGGCGTGTGCAATGGCATTAGGCAGAGCCTCAAAAAATATATTACCGACCCACTCATTATAAAGAGCAGCATTAGTGGCAAGCGAAACAATGATGCCAAGTTTGAAAGCTGTCGTTATAAATTCCCATAAGGGCATAGAAGAACGCCCTGAGATGATATTGTACCCTATAAATATAATGTAGATTGTACAAGATGCTTTAAGCGGAGCACTTAAACCCAATGAAAGGCTTTTAATGGAGTCAGTCATTATTTCCATAATAGGATTCGTTAACATATTTTCTGCCGTGGTAAAGAAATCTATTTTTTCGAATGCCATTGCACGTCCATTCTATCTAATTTTTGCAAATATGATCATTTCTGATTCAATTATTATCGTTGTTCTGTTTAGCTTTAGCGCGTTCTTCTGCTTCTCTTTCGGCTTGTTCTTTTGCTTTTTCTTCAGCTTTCCATTTTTCTAGTTCAGCTTCTTTTTTTGCTATTTCGGCTTGCCTTCTTTCATGTTCAGCTCGCATTTCGGCTTCAAATTCTTCCTGCGCTTTACGCATGTTTTCGTTGTGTTCCCTAATTCTCTCTTCAGCTTTTGCTTCATATTCCTTTTGAAGTTCAAGTTGTGCTAATCTTAGGTTTTCACAATTTTTTGAAGTTCCTGCAAATCCACATTTCGCATTCCACTCTCCCATCAATTTTTTATCTTTTTTAAATTCTGCAACGCTATAGGTTTTTTCACATCCAGCAGCGATAATTCCAGTGCAAAGCAGTAATGTCGTTATGAGAACTTTATTCATCAATATTTCCCCTTCTTTCTTTCAGTTTTACAAGGTTTGAGCACAATCTTTAAATTCTGCTTGTGTTATCGGTTGTTTTACAACCAGTGATGATAAATCTAGGGCACAGACATATTGTTGCCATAAATATAGAGTGCACGAAGCTTTTTAAGTTGAGCAGCTAAAGCACAATAGTGATATGAAAGGGTTTTATCCATTGTCTTTGTAAGGGGATCCATCAACATATTGTCTATCTTAGTGAATATGCCTTTGCTTTCTACTGCCATTGAGATGCTCCGCTCTTCATTATGTCTTAATGGTTATTTTGTTGTTCTTCTGCCGCGCGCTCTTTTGCTCTTCGTTCTTCTTCAGCGCGTGTTTCCGCTCTTTGTTTTTCGAGTATTTTTTGAGTCTCAGCCTCCCTTTTTTCAAGTCTGGCTTTTTGTTTCGCCATAAATTCTTCATATCTTTTGCGATTTTCTTCTGCAATTTTACGACTTCTTTCTGCTTCTTTTGCTTCATATTCTTTCTGAAGTTCTAAAAATGCTAACCGCATGTTTTCACAATTTTTTGAAGTTCCTGCAAATCCACATCTAGCATCCCACTCTAAGCGTAATTTTTCATCTTTTTTAAATTCTGCGACGCTATGGGTTTTTTCACATCCAGCAGCGATAATTCCAGTGCAAAGCAGCAATGTTGTTATGAGAACTTTATTCATCGATATTTCCCCTTTTTCCTTTCAGTTTTTAAAGTTTTGAGCACAATCTTTAAATTATGCTTGTGTTATCGGTTTTTACAACCAGTGATGATAAATCTAGGGCACAGACATATTGTTGCCATAAATATAGAGTGCACGAAGCTTTTTAAGTTGAGCAGCTAAAGCGCAATAAGAGATTCAAGAGTGAATCGCTGTCTATACGAGGATATTTGCTTTTTATTGCCATTGAGATGCTCCGCTTTTCATTATGTCTTAATGGTTATTTTGTTGTTCTTCTGCCGCGCGTTCTTTTGCTTCTTGTTCTTCTTCAGCGCGTTCTTTTGCTTTTTGTTCAGCTCGGAATTTTTCATTCTCAGCTCTCATTTTTTTAATTCTGGCTCTCATTTCAGCTTCGGAATCTCTAATCATTTTTTGAAACTTTTCATCATCTTCACGCTCTCTTTCTGCTGCTTTTGCTTCATATTCTTTCTGAAGTTCTAAAAATGCTAACCGCATGTTTTCACAATTTTTTGAAGTTCCTGCAAATCCACATTTAGCATCCCACTCGAAGCGTAAATTTTTATCTTTTTTAAATTCTGCGACGCTATGGGTTTTTTCACATCCAGCTGTGATGAGCCCTGTGCAAAGTAGCAATGTTGTTATGAGAACTTTATTCATAGATATTTCCCATTCTTTCTTTCAGTTTTTAAAGTTTGAGCACAATCTTTAAATTATGCTTGTGTTATCGGTTTTTTATAACCATTGATGATAAATCAAGAGCACAGACATAATGTTGCCATAAATATAGAGTGCACGAAGCTTTTTAAGTTGAGCAGCTAAAGCGCAATAGCGATGTGTAATGGCGTTATCCATTGTCCTTGTAAGGGAATCCATCAACATATTGTCTATCTTAGTGAATATGCCTTTGCTTTCTACTGCCATTGAGATGCTCCGCTCTTCATTATGTCTTAATGGTTATTTTGTTGTTCTTCTGCCGCCCGTTCTTTTTCTCTTCGTTCTTCCTCAGCACGTCGCTTTGCTCTTTGTTCAGCTAATTTTTTTTGAGTTTCTGCTCTCATTTTTTCAATCCAAGCTTTTTGTTTAGCCATAAATTCTTCATCTCTTTTGCGATTTTCTTCTTCAACTTTTGCCTGACGTTCTTTCTCAAGTTCAGCGCCTGCTACTCTTAGGTTTTCACAATTTTTTGAAGTTCCTATCCCTCCACATCTCGTGACCCATTCATCAAATAATTTTGGATTTTTTTTAAATTCTGCGACGCTATAGGTTTTTTCACATCCAGCTGTGATGAGCCCTGTGCAAAGTAGCAATGTTGTTATGAGAACTTTATTCATCAATATTTCCCCTTTTTCCTTTCAGTTTTACAAGTTTTGAGCACAATCTTTAAATTCTGCTTGTGTTATCGGTTTTTTATAACCATTGATGATAAATCTAGAGCACAGACATAATGTTGCCATAAATATAGAGTGCACGAAGCTTTTTAAGTTGAGCAGCTAAAGCGCAATAGCGATGTGTAATGGCGTTATCCATTATTTTTGTAAGGGGATCCATCAACATATTGTCGATATCAGTAAATACACTTCTGGTTTCTATTGCCATTGAGATGCTCCGCTCTTCATCGTGTTTTTTATAATTTAATCATTATTTTGTTGTTGTTCAGCTCGTTCTTTAGCTTCTCTTTCGGCTTTTTCTTCAGCGTTTCTTTTTTCCATTTCAGCTTTTAGTTTTTTTATTTCAGCTTGCCTTGCTTGATGTTGAGCTTCCATTGCGGCGTCAAATCTTTCCATCGCTTTACGGTTTTCTTCTTCGCGTTCACGCGCTCTTTCTTCAGCTTTTGCTTCATATTCCTTTTCAAGTTCAAGTTGTGCTAATCTTAGGTTTTCACAATTTTTTGCAGTTCCTGCGAATCCACATCTCACAGCCCATTCTTCAAATAATTTTTTATCTTTTTTAAATTCTGCGACGCTATAGGTTTTTTCACATCCAGCTGTGATGAGCCCTGTGCAAAGTAGCAATGTTGTTATGATGATCTTGTTCATGTTCAAGCCCCTCTTTTTTCTCGTTTATTGACCACGCAGTTTTTTGGCATAATCTGCATATCGCGCTGCAAATTCTTCGTAAGCTCGTTGTTCGGCAGCTTTGTACTCCGCTTGTTGAATCATCGCGGCGGCTTGCATTTGGAGAACTTGTGTTTGGAGTTTTGCTTGTATCGCTGATAATTGTGCTTGAATGCCTTGAATTTTACCCGCATCTTTAGTACTTCCAAGTTCGTCAAGGAGCTTGTTAATGGTTTTTTGTGTTTCACTGGCTTCTTCGTAGACATCTTGGCCTTTTGCCGCTTGTCCTATCGTGTTCTGTTCGGCTTTTTTCACTTCCTGTGCGTAAAAAGCATCTGCTGCCTCTTTTGATCCAGCGCCGCCTGCGGGCTCTTTGTATAAGAGTTCTTCTTGCCATTTTTGCGTGTTTTTGCTGCCACCACCGCCGCCGCCACCGCTGCCACCGCCGCCACTGCCCATCGATTGTTGAAAGTGGTTAAAGTCAGAAGGCAGGGCGCCACTGCTCCCTTGCTTGTTAAACATGTCTTTCAATTCAGAGATGTCAGGCTTGACATTTAAGGATTTAGAGAGATCTTGCAATTGTTTAAGCTGACCTTTCAATTGATCAAGCTGTTGTTTGCCTTGTTCGAACTGCTTTAATGCTTGTTTATATTGATCAGCCAATTTTGCAGCAGCTGTGGGATCAAATACCACGATGGCAAAGGCATTTGTTTGAAAGCCAAATGAAGCTGCATAGACGGCTGTTGCCAATAAAAGTTTTTTCATTGTTTTGACCTTTCTTGGAAAATAGGAAGCCATTTTTCTGGAGATTGTCCAACTTCATCCATAATGGTCTCTAAAAGTTCAATGTTCTTGGTGGTGCCACTTAAAATGGCTATTTCATCATCAAAGCCCCGTAAGTTCAGTTCTGCGACAACTGAACTTTGTCCTTGCTTGATGAGAAAACGCCGTGACTCACGGCTTAATTCTGCTTGTATCAGGTTAAATTCTCTGTCCGATAATTTAAAACCTTCTACATAATCCCCATGATTGCCCTTCTGGTTGGGAAAATAAATCTGTGTTGGGCATTGCTCTATAATGGTGTGCGCAATGGTTGAATTAATCGCATCTTTGGGAGATTGTGTTGCAAACAACATCAAACCATTTTGTTTACGAATAGTTTTCAGCCTGTCTTGCGCAAAGGCTTTAAAGGAATCATCCTCTAGCGCTTTCCAAAACTCATCAATGACAATGATAATACGACGCCCATCAATCAAAGACAAAATTCTATGAAAAAGATACATCATTAATGGGGGACGAATTTCATTATTGTCTAAAAAATCCGTCATGTCATAACCAATAAATTTTGCATCAATGCCAATGTCATCATCAGGATTGTCAAAAACCCACCCTAAGGCATTGCCTTTACACCATCTCTCTAAACGACCCGCTATCCCCTCTCTATGCGTGGTGTCAAAAAACATTTGTAAGGCCGATATCGTCCGTTGTTCTTTGGGTAGTAAGGCAAGTTGGTCAACAGCAGCAGAAATATCTTGTCTTTCTGATTCACTGATCTTTTGATCTTCAGAAGAAACAAGCTTGATAATCCATTGCCGTAAAAAAACTCTATCTGCTGGATTGTTATAATCTAAACCCTTAAGCGGCGCTATGCCCGTTGGTTTACCATTCTTCAAAGGCATATAAGTGCCACCACCAGCCCTCACAAAAAGTTCTGCTCCGCGATCTTTATCAAAAAAGACCATATTGGGATCATGCTTTTGAAGTTGTGCTAAAAGAAAATTAACAATAACCGTTTTCCCAGAACCAGAGGGACCACAAACAAACGTATTGCCTAAATCTCCAAAGTGAAAGTTAAAATAAAATGGTGAACCAGCAGAGGTCTTCATTAGTGCGACCGCTGGTCCCCATACATTGCCATCTATTTTCCCAACCGGAAAGGAATGAAATGGAGAAAGCGCTGCATAATTGCGGCTTGTTATCGCACCAGAACGCGTGCGATAAGCATAATTGCCAGGTAATTGTGCCCACCAAGCCGCCGCTAACCCTAAATCTTCCCGCGCAATGACAGCCCCACCATCTGTAAGACGAGAACGCGCTTTGGCAAGATTATCCGCTAACTCTTGCGGCGTATCAGCAAAAACTGCCAATGATAAATGATGCTCCCCTAAAACAAAACGATTGGATTCAAGATCATCAAGCGCATCATCCAGTTCCATAATTTGTGAACCTGCTCGATCTCCCGCATTGACCATTTGATTCTGTTTGCGCCCCATAATCTGTTTGGCAGCATTTTTGCTCTTGAAAACAAAAGATTGGGTGAAAATAAATTCAAAGGGAAGGGTGAGCAAACCATCCGCCATGCCTACCCTGGTTTTTGCTGGATATTCTTTCCAGCCAAACATGCCCGCAAATCTCTGTCCTGACTCAGTGCGTATTTCTATGATCTCTTTCCCGAAAATAAGACGGTCTGAGTAAACAGTCGAAGCTATGGTCCCCCATGTGAGAGGGATACGTTCACGACGACCTCCCACCAATTGGTGGATAAACTCACTTTGCTGCGAATAAATATTGCCTTCATGTTCATAAAGACTCAATCTTCTTGCACCATAGCGCTCTAAATTTTGAATAAGATCTGTGGTAATATCTTCAAGTTTGCGAATGGATTCCGCATCAACTTCTGTCTTTTCTTGCTTGGCTTTGCCTAAACGTTTGAAAAACTCCACTAATTTATCCGTTTGATCAACGTGTGGATTCCACAAAATCGAAAGATAAAGATCATTGCGATAAAGCTCCTGAGAAACCATCCTCTCGCGATATTTATCATCTAATTGCTTGGCAAATGCTGATCTAAAAGTGCCATCCGGATAAATCGTTTCACGCTTTCTGATAATATGGCTATAAAGCGCTATCCGTTCATCCGCAATGTTTTTAAACAGATTGTTGAGCTGTTCGTGAAGCACATTCAGATCAATAATATCCGCTGTCTCAAAGTTAATCCCTTCAAGTTTAATAACGCTCATGAGAGCGCGTGAATCCAGCGCAATGATATGCTTGTTAACATGGCGCACGTAAGGGATAATCGCCTCTGGCTGCTTTTCACGCTTGCGCTCTGTTGTTTTCATTATAATTCCTCATAATTACGAATTAATCGTAATGGAGAAATACTTCCCCCACCCCATAGACTAGAGTTTCTGGCAAAAATAGATGTCTTTTGCCATGTCAGAAGAATACGAAATTTATTATGGTCATGCTTTAGGATTTCCTTGAATATGAAATGCAGCATCACACCAAAGGTTAGAAGAAAAATATTGCCTGCCATAATAAACAACATCATCGTTCCTATCCCATTTAATCCCATAGCTTCCACCGTTACACCTGCAATCATGGCAGGGCGTGTGCAAGCAAGAAATAGCGTATCTTCTGTTAGCTTTTCGTGCTCTTTCATGGCTTTGAAAGGCTAAAGTTAATGGGAAAACATTGATACGATTTGCGATGCACCCATAACAATGCCGATGCCAACACAAACAAAGAAAGCTTTACGCATTTCAACATAACCAGCAATCCAGGCAAGCCCAATACCAGCAACCGCAATGGTGGCAATTGATGTTGCAATTTTTCCTGTTAAAGCTTCAATTATTTTATCAAGAGCAGTTTCAATTTTTCCGAAGCCGCCATCAGCAAATGCTGGTTCACTCAGTATAATGAAGGCAATAAACAGCATCAATGCTGTTGTTAACCATTTCTTTTGTGTATTGGATAAAAGACCTTTTTCTAAGGTTTGTTCACAACTGAACGAATAATTCATGTTTTTCATGAAAATTCCCCCGCTTTATGTTTAAGTTAATCATAAAATTAATAATTAAAATATTAATCGGGAATCATATAAATGAAAAAAATAAATTTTTCTATCTATAAATTAACAATATTTAATCTTTTCTCAGTTAATGAACAATAAAATATAGTAATATTCAAAATGATACTTTCAAAATGTTTTCGATCAGTGCTTAAATATCTTATCTTAACGTCTATTATTATTTTTGCTGTAATCTTTTATTTGAATCAGCATACTGAAAAATTTATGCAATCTTCTTTTTTTAAAGGACCAGAAAAAACAATAGAAACCACTGTTCAAAATCCAAAGTTAAAATTGACCGATTACAAAAACCAACACGATGTAAACCAAAACGATGTGGCTTTGCACCCAGAACCATTCGCATCACAATTTTATGAAGAAAATGTACCGGTCTATTCCGGTGCTATACAGGTAACGAGTGGTGTTACCTTTAAAATGATCACGCTCGTAGATGAGGGATGGAGAAAAAAGATCGTCCGCAATATTCGACTATATGGTGTGGAATCCTGTGAAACACGACAGTTTGCCTCACGCAATGGAATTAAGTGGCCATGTGGTGCTTTCGTCACCGCGTGGCTTGTCTCAAAAACAATTGATAAAAATGTTACGTGTCGCCAAGCACGTGTCATTCAACAGGTTCATTATGCACAATGTTTTGTGGATGGGGTTGATCTTGCACAGTTGGGGCTGACAGAAGGGTTGATGGTTTTGACAAAAGATCAGCATAATTTCCCATCACCCGCAGACTATAAAAACTTACAATCTGCGGCTCAAAAAGCAAAAAGAGGCTTGTGGTCAAGCAAATTTGAAACACCTGAAGATTGGCGAAGAGATCATGGAAGCTATAATCCCATTGACCATTATTGATAAAGCGTCCTCTTAAGCGCTATTTAATTTTATGAAGACAATACTCTACTGCGAATCTTATCAGAAAAAAGTTAATTATAATCCACACGGCCCTTGGTGGACAACGCTCGTTATGGAAATTTGTTGGGTTTAAAGCTTGCTTTTTGATAGGTTGCTTACTACAGCACTATGTGGGAGCGTGTTTTTTCCCCTAAACAAAATAGTCATTGTAACAAAAATGAGTGTTCAGTAAAATCTGAACACACGCAAACTACTGATGTGACCTATGGTCATGAAAAAAGGCTTATGAAAAAATAGAGAAAAGGTAAAACTGAAAATACCTTGCCTTCAAAAAGCAACCAATTGCTTCAAATCAAACCAGAACTTTTAATGCAAGCTTTGCCTCATGTTGCCATGTTTATGAAAAATGGGGACATCTGAAAGGGAAGCGGTTCTATGGAATTTTTATTCAAAATGAAGGGGATTTCTTTTCAGGCACTTGAAGAAGCTAAAGAGACTATGAGGAAAAAAATGTGCTTTCTTTTGTTATAAAAGAAAGCACATTGAGGGGGGGATTTAGAGTGACAGTTTTACATATTTTACTCGGAAAAGCGGTCTTTTTTATCTTTTTTCCACAAAAAATAAGTTGCAAGTCCGAGAATGGGAACACTCAATTTGGCAAAAGGGAGATGTTGACTGAGAGCTGCAAGGCTGGAAACAGTTGCATCTGTCATCAGTTTGTGGCGTTGTTCTTCTGTCTTTTTTTGTTGGTCATAGCGTTGATAAGTTTTGAGAACGCGACTGATAATAAGACCTAATCCCGCAAGAGAAAGACAAATTAAAAACATGATACTAGCGGCAGCAAGAGGCTTCATAACAGAACATAACGCAATAAAACCGATGGTACATAAAAAAAACAAAGACATGAAGAATGAAATGCCAATAAACCCATAAAAAATTGCTTGAAGGCGTACTTGCTTGACTGTGCTTTTAAGCCCTCCACCGACAAGATGGTTTAAAAGAGGAGCGATAAACTTGTGCATTGCTTAACGACGTAGTAATTGAGAAAGAATAAAACCAACCCCTGCGGCAAACAAAACGCTTTTGCCAGGATTTTTACGAACGCATTGATTCATGGTTTGTTCAAGATCACTGATTTTGTCTTTTGCTTGAGACATCATGTCTTCACCACTTTCTTTCGCTGAGTGATATAGTTTTTCCGCTTTGTCTTTGGCGGCGTTGAATTTGTTTGCACCAAGATCTGTTAGGGTTGAGGTAATCCCTGAAATTTCAGTGCGTAACTTTTCTAATTGTCCTTGTAGGTCTTTTTCTACGGCTGTTTTATCGTGCTGTGTTGTTTTATTATGGGCCATGATATTTTATCCCTCTTGATTCATTATATTTGTATTGATGTGTTCATAGTGATCATTTGCATTGGAGTGAAAATTTTCACTGCTTGAGTAACGCCAAAAGCTTTTTTTGGTTCCTTTCATTTTGTCGAATTTAAAACTGTTTTTGATAAAATAAATCTTTCCTATACGATATGCTTTGTCTGTAAAGGGGGCGTATTTGTTGAGAATTGTCTTATATGCTTTTATGCTTTTGCAGGAATTTAGCACCATTCTTCAGTTTCTCGTGGCGCAGTTTTTTTTATAATAGTTTTTTAAAAAGCGTGTTGAGGTTTATTTTTTAAGCTTGTGACAGGTAAAAAACATCGTTGTTGCGATTTTGCGGCAGAAGTAATGTCATTTTTATGCTTTTGAAGAAGAAAAAGAAAATAATATTGCGGCTTTTTGCTCTCTATGTATTTGGGGGCAACACCCGCTCCCCATGATACTTTTGGTCAGTTTAAGATATTGCGATAGTTCTTTTTTTAAACGTAAGGTATATTTTTATTTTAGGATAGGAGAGGGACTTCAGTGCGCGGGTTGTTAGAGATGTGCATATCCTTTTCTTCAAGAGTTTTATGATATTTTTGCTGCTTGTTTCATGTAAGCAAATATTTTGTTGGCTTTAAAAGAGCTGCTGAAATGAGAAAAGCTTTGCGATATGAGAGATTTATTTAACAGGAACGATGATAAATTATTCTTATAAATTAAAATATTATATGCGATACTTCTTGTAAATTTATCATTTTGCCTAATTTATGCAATAAATTGATTGGGTAAGATAAACTTGTTGAATTGTTAGAGAAAAATTTCTTGAGTAATTTCTTTAGAATTAAGAGAGAGCTTATGAAATAAAACTATACTTGATTTATCAAGTTTTATTTTTTAAGAGAAATACAAAAGTGACGTTAAAAGGGTCGTGGCATTGTGGAACAGTGATGCTATGCGGGGTGACGATCCAGCTCATAAATAAAGATAAGAGCACAAGAATGTGAGATAAAAATGGAATCTGAAACAGTCCCTTTAGATAAAACAGTCCCTTTAGATAATATGTCTTCTGTATTGACAGTGCATGATTTTTCTCCTTTTTCTATGTTTATGGCTGCTGATTGGGTGGTGAAAGCCGTTATCATTATTTTGTTACTTGCTTCACTTATGTCTTGGACAATTGCTTTTGTGAAAATTGTTGAGATCACTTTGGTAAAACGAAGAGTACGTCATGAACTTCAATTGGTTCTAAATGCTCAGACTCTTACGCGTTTGGCAGCTAGCTTGAAAGAAAGTAAAGGAGCTGGTGTGTTTTTTCTCAAAGAAGTTCTTAAAGAGGTGTATCTTTCTGCACAACAGGTTCATTTTTCTGCTCCTGAAGGGATAAACGAAAGCTCTGGTGAAAAAAACAGTACAGGGGAAAGTGCACAAACGATTGAAGATATTCTCTTTTATGAGGAGAGCAATCAATATGAAGATGTTTCCCGCGATGTTCGCGATGCTAAGGCTCGTGATGTTCATGAAGGTTTAAAAGAAAGGGTTCATTCACTTTTGTCACGCTGCTTGCTGGCTGCTACACGCCGTGTTGCATGTGGAAGCGCTGTTCTTGCAACTATTGGCGCAATTGCTCCTTTTGTTGGTCTTTTTGCAACTGTTTGGGGAATTATGAATTCTTTTATTGGGATTGCTCAGTCTCAAACAACGCGACTTGATGTGGTGGCGCCTGGAATTGCTGAAGCCTTATTCGCAACGGCTGTTGGGCTTTTTGTGGCTATTCCCGCCGTTGTTATGTATAATAGCCTTATGCGTGCTTTGAGTGGTTATCGCAGTGATTTAGGCGATATCGCTGCTGCTCTTGAAAGGCTCTTGAGCCGTGAACTTGATAGACAAAGACAACAGAAAAGTCATAAAAAATGAAAGCAAGCCTTAATAATGATTGGGATATAGACGAGAGTGGGTTGCAAAGCGAAATCAATGTGACCCCTTTTATTGATGTTGTATTGGTGTTGCTTATTGTTTTTATGGTTGCAGCGCCTTTGGCAACGTCTGTCATTTCCGTTCAGCTTCCTTCTATAACTCAAGCACCTTCAGTGGTTCAGTCTGATGAACCTCTTTATGTTACGTTGCAAAAAGATCGTTCTCTTTACATTGGTGATCATCTTGTAGAACAAGCAGCTTTGAGAGAAGCTTTGTTGAGGGAAACTACGCAAAATTTAGAGGCAAAAATTTTAATCAAAGCGGATAGCGAAATTGATTATGGTACTGTCATCGATTTACTCAATCAAATACGTATGGCTGGATATAATAAAATTGGTCTTGTAGGATTGCAAAACTCTACCAATCTTGTCTCAAGAGGTGAGATCAATAATAAAACAACAGGGGTAGAGGACGCTGCTGTCGATGGAGCGGGTGGTAACGTTGTAGGACATGTGGATACCGTAACAACGGGCACTGCGGGAAACGCTAATATTCCAGCCGATGTCTCTGATTAGTGATAAAAACAGCCTTTGTTGCGGGAAGAAAAGAATATTATTCAAAGCCATAGAGTGAAATTGATGAGGGTTTTGTCGTGGTTTTGTTAAACCAAATACGTATGGGTTTGATATTACGCAGGGGGTTCATATATTGAATCGGTTTTTTTAGGATTAAACTCTACTCATCTTGCCGCAAAAGGTATAATCAAGAAAACAGCAGAGGCGATAGTTGTGTGTCTTAATAATCTTAAAGCTCTTTTTGCGGCGGTGTTTATAAATGGTATAACGGTCAAGCCTCCTGTAAAATAATAAAAAATCTATCAAACATCACCATCTTTATGCTTAACAAAAGAGTAAGCGAGCACCATTATCGTATTTATATTTTTTTCCCAATGTTGCGACAGTGTTTAGTATAAGTATTCATTGTAGGCATTTTTCCAGTTGTTATCTGCATGCTAGCCACGTTTGGAACGTGAGAAACATGCTTTTGATTGATTTAATATAAATAGGCTTGCTATGAAACAATCTTACAATATTGAGATTTCTTATTTAAGTTGCAAGACAATTCATTATTATTATAAATCAATATGATGTATAGATTGTTGACATTACCAGTGGTGTGTGAACTCTCAATGGTTAGTGCCAATGTTTTTGTTATGGGGGAGGGGTATCGGGTGATAATGAAGTTTTGTATAGCGTACGAGACGTAATTGAGAGATACTTATTTAGAGGTGCGTTTAGTGAAAAAACTTTGAAAGCAAATGCGCATTCCCTCTGCACTTTAAAAGCCCAAAGAATTTCCAGTGAAAGAGTGGTTGGGTATGTGTTATTTTGAGAGTAGCGATCTTTCAGAGCCTCTTAAGTGTGTCCCGTTGAACCAAAACCTCCTGTTCCACGGCTCTCGTTATGGCTTTGGGTATTTTGCTCTGGTTCAATGGCGCAAACATTAACTTGGGATACAGGGGCGATGACTGTTTGGGCAATGCGCATGCCCCGTTGGATTGAAAAGTCTTCTTGGCCTAAATTGATAAGAAGGACTTTGACTTCACCACGGTAGTCACTATCAATCGTTCCTGGAGTGTTGAGGCATGTGATGCCGTGTTTTAAGGCTAAGCCAGAGCGTGGACGTATTTGTGCTTCAAACCCAAGGGATAAATGAAAAATGAGACCTGTTGGAATAAGAGCACGCTGCCCAGGTGCAAGAGTGAGCGTTTCTTCTTCTCCAATGGCGGCGCGTAGATCAAGGCCAGCAGAACCCGCTGTCGCGTAGCAAGGAAGTTCTAAACCTTGTCCATGTGCAAGACGCTGAACAAATAAAGTCTGGGCATGTGAAGGTTGAGAAGAGACTGGAGAAGAGTAAGGATACTTATTTAGAGGTGCGTTTAGTGAAAAAACTTTGAAAGCAAATGCGCATTCCCTCTGCACTTTAAAAGCCCAAAGAATTTCCAGTGAAAGAGTGGTTGGGTATGTGTTATTTTGAGAGTAGCGATCTTTCAGAGCCTCTTAAGTGTGTCCCGTTGAACCAAAACCTCCTGTTCCACGGCTCTCGTTATGGCTTTGGGTATTTTGCTCTGGTTCAATGGCGCAAACATTAACTTGGGATACAGGGGCGATGACTGTTTGGGCAATGCGCATGCCCCGTTGGATTGAAAAGTCTTCTTGGCCTAAATTGATAAGAAGGACTTTGACTTCACCACGGTAGTCACTATCAATCGTTCCTGGAGTGTTGAGGCATGTGATGCCGTGTTTTAAGGCTAAGCCAGAGCGTGGACGTATTTGTGCTTCAAACCCAAGGGATAAATGAAAAATGAGACCTGTTGGAATAAGAGCACGCTGCCCAGGTGCAAGAGTGAGCGTTTCTTCTTCTCCAATGGCGGCGCGTAGATCAAGGCCAGCAGAACCCGCTGTCGCGTAGCAAGGAAGTTCTAAACCTTGTCCGTGTGCAAGACGCTGAACAAATAAAGTCTGGGCATGTGAAGGTTGAGAAGAGACAGGATGATTGTTTAGAGGGGCGTTGGTTTCAGTGTGCGACATGATCGAGGCATTTCCAAAATATGAGGTCTAGAAGAAAATGATACTTTAACAAAAGATATCTATAAAACCAAGTCGATAAAGGTGTGTGGATATAGGTTGTCCCCAGAGCTTGCTTATCATCTCTTGCTGACCTAAAATATTCTACAACACCACCTAACATCATCAATGGCATCATCAATGATGGCTTATGCCTAGGGGCATGCGCTTATTTGAGATCTAAATTATGGTTACAGATAAGATTTTTTTAGATACTACCGATAAGTATACCCGTGGCAAAAACCAAGGCACCTCCAATGATGACCTGTAAAGAAGCGCGCCAAAAGGGAGTTGACATGAATCTGTTCTGGATCCAGACGATGGCGCCTAGCTCGAAAAAAACAATGATAAAAGCAATAATTGTCGCTACATAAAAAGAGTTGATCAAATAGGGAAGCGTATGGCCTAATCCTCCTAATGTGGTCATAATGCCGCTGGCAAGGCCTCTTTTTAATGGCGAACCACGTCCTGATAATTTGCCGTCATCATGGGCTGCTTCTGTGAAACCCATCGAAAGTCCTGCACCAATTGAAGCTGAGAGTCCTATCAAAAAAGTTTGATGCGTGTCTCCCGTGGCAAAAGCTGCGGCAAAAATGGGGGCAAGGGTGGAAACAGAGCCATCCATTAACCCTGCTAGACCTGGTTGAATCCAAGTCAAAAGTGTTTGTCTTTGCGTTTTCGAAGGTTTTTTTATGGTGTGATTTGCCGCTGTTGTTTTTTGGGAGGGATGGCGGCTCTTGTCTTTCACAAGAGAAGTTTTGTCACATAATGAACCGATAGTGTTTGCACGATTATGGCAAGAAAGGCACAAAAGTTGCTTATAATTTTTAAGCTCTTGAAGCCCCATGGCGGTAAAAACCGCGGCTTCCCTAGAGGAATAAGGTTCTAGAGCTTTTGCATATTTTAAATAGAGCGCCGCATGTTGCTCTTTTATTTTGAGTGCGCGAAGCATCATTGTTTGTGCTGAACGAAAGGACAGAGCTTTACGTTGTACAAATGAAAAAAACGATCTCAACATTTTCTGTTCCTCTGCACTTTAGAATAATTCTAAAACATAAGAAAAATAAACCGAAAGTCAATCTAAAAGTTCAAAACTGAAAAATTGCAAAAAGGTTGCAGTAAAAAAATGCTGGGGTGCTATGAAAGTAAAGCTGGCAAATAAATTCAAGTACAGGAAGATTTATTAAGTGGGAGATTTATTAAGTGGGGTCGAGAGGGGGGCGTGAAAGCATTGAGAGAAAATATGCTTTATTATGCTAAAGGGACGTTTTCAATGGAGCATTCTAATGTATTTTGAATATATGGAAATAAGCGGGCACGATCATTCATTTGACGGATTCAAAAGACGATAATAATCTTTGGAATTTGAAATAATTCTTTAAAAGAGACTTTTTTCAAGGAACAAAAGTCTCTTTCATGAGGGCGTCCGTGAAGAGTATAAAAGAGTAAAACAGTAAAGCCTTCATACAATAATATAAACTAAATAATATAAACTCCATTGAGTCTTTCCATCTTTACGCTGCATAAAAGATATTGATTTATAATGATAATCTAGCGTTATTCATATTGAATTAGCCTCCCGAATAACGTGGGATTCTCTCATTTCAAATCTGTTTATCTTGAATCAATCAAAATCACTTGCTTGCACACTACAAGCGGGGTTGGCGTGTGGGTAAAAACTATAGAAGAAAGAACTAAAAATGGCTCTTATGAACCGTCTTAAGAGCCAAGGGCTGTCGCAATATTGGGGGCTGGCAAATAGATAGTGCTGGCTTGTTACTTCATAAAGAGCAAGCCGGCATCGTCATACACCTTAGCTCCCAGTGTTGCGACAGCTTTTAGCTCGGTTCATTATAGGTATGGCATTTTATTGTACAGTTTTACGCCAATCATCCTGCTTGTGGAGGTGTAAGTCAGTATTCTTATGATATTTACGCGCATTTTAGCGTTGTTACAGCTTTTGCATTTAGAGGTGGATTTGATGTAACGAATTATCTTTTGTGCTGTAATTGCAGGGGCAGGTTTAAGGGTGGGAGTGCATAAATGAAAGAGATATTATCATATCCAATTGTTTGATCACGCATGAAAATTGATACTTTATGAAGGGGCATTTATCGCCTTGTAACTTGCCTGATATCTTGTATGAAAGCCCAAAATTCAGTAAGATTCTCTCACTTTAAAACTTCTTATATTGAAGCAATTCAAATCATTTTCTTGTGTATCACAAGGAGGGGTGTGGTTGTGAGGCACTTAAAAAGTGTGGTAAGTTGCAGTGTGAGGGGAGTATAATCTCTGTGTAGTGAAGGAGATTGCTCTTAGCGTTTTGAAAAAGAATAAAAAATTAAGTTTCGTAGAAAAAGGCGGGGAATATATGGAAATTGATGAAAGTTTAGAATGGCTTTTACGTTCTCAAAAACTAACAATACTGCAGGCAGCGTTATTGATAGTGGGCTTGAATCCACTTATATGTGAATTTACCAACGAACACAGACCTGAAGACAGTGGTATTTACGAAAGAGGGGTGCGAGTACCGTTCGCTAAAATTGCTTTGTTCCGAGCTGTTTATAGTGAGATAGTAAGAGAAGCAAAAGAGGGAAAATTAAGGGTAGAAGGGTACTATCATTGTGATTTGGGGGGGCGTTTGGACGAGAATCCTATTGTTCAAGATTCTTCTGTTGTTTCCTTAGATAATTTAAAAGAATGGCTTTTATTGTGTGGTAAGAGACCTAAAGTTTTTTTTCCTGAGGATGATTCTCGTGACGTTAAGGATCAAAAATATTATACGTTTCAAGATCCAACGCATCCACGCTATGCCCCAAAGCTTGCTGCTATTGTTGCGGCTTGGGAAGCGGTGAGTGAGGCTGAGGGTGGTAAAACTGTTAAAGGAACGCTTATAAAGTGGCTGCAACAGAATGCTGATCAATATGATTTACGCAATAAGAAAAATGGTAAGTTAAAAGAGGATGTTATTGAGCAGCTTGCAAGTATTGCCAATTGGGAACCTACCGGAGGGGCGCCTAAGACACCTGCCAATTAATTTTATCAAAAGAAAAAAAATAAAAAGATCACTAAAATTGTGCTGCTTTTTTTGATAATTTTGAAGATAATCTCTTTTTCTGGGGGAGATTTTTACTTTTCTTCCCTAGATTATAAGTAATTGTTTTTTAATGAAAATAATTTTTATAGTGTTCCTCTGACTGTTCAGGCGGGGAAAAATAGACATTTTGGGGCAGTAAAATTTACCCTGTAGTTTTCGTAACTTACCTCTCTATTTTTGTTTGATTTTTTTGGGCACTTTTAAAATCCAAATCAACTGAAATGGATTTAAATATGAAAAAAAGAAAGTCTTTTTTTACGGTGCGTGGAAGTGCAAAAAATTCTCAAGTCAATGCACCGATATTGGAGCAGCCTGTTGCCGATGAGGTGGTGCGTAAATCGTTTAGAATAGGTGTATTGTCGTGTTGGTTAAAGTTTGAACTTACCCTTGTTATGGAAAAGGTCAAAGCTGAGCGTCATGTGCGCTCTCCATAAAGAAATCTTGTCATCTATGAGCGAGTGAGGATTTCTCTTGAAAAATTTGCATAATAGTAAAACTAGTTAGCAAAACCTGTTCTATGGCGCAACAAAAAGGATGTCATAAATGATTATCTCATCATCAATATGCTCTAAGAATAACCCTTGCGTGGCGAAAGTCTATGGCGTAGTCGCTATAGATTTTTGCTCCGTGTGTGATGATCAATGCTCTTGTTTATCTCTTGTCAATGCAAGTGCCAATGAAAGTGATGGGTGTAGTTTGACACTAGGCTTTATACTCAGTGGGATTAGATGGTAATTTGTTGTTTTTATGTATAAAATTTAGCATTCAATGCGCGTTTTGTCAAAATAGATTTTGACATTTAAAATTGTAAAAAAGAGCTAAAAAGAGTGAAAATCAGAAAAAAGTGCATTTTCATGCTAAAAATGAGAGAAGGCTTTGAGAGGTCTTTGACCCCCCTTTGAGAGCCTTTTAAAAACTCTTTGAAAAAAAATTAATTGGTACAAAACCTAGTGTCAAAATATACAAAACTTGATGACAAGCTACAATGGGTGTCTATTGTTCCATTGTGATGCTTGGTTGTTCATGTTTAGAAACGACAAGTGTATTAAATGCGATAGGGCTGATAGAAAGGAGAACGTATCCTGTAAAAAATAGGTATGTCTTTAAAATAAAGCTGATAAACGAAATTATTTTTTTTATCTACCTTTTATATGGTGAGAAAAAAGGCTTTAAAAGCGCAAGCATACGCAATTTAGCAGTAAATCCCAAAATAGCTTAACATAGATCGTTTCTCGGAAAAGAGGAAGAAAATCTATCTGCAAAAGCTATGTTAGGTCATGTGACCGGTGAAATAATGTGGTTAGGGCGACAAACAATTATTATTGGTGAAGAGATAGAAATCGATTGGGGGTTGATTTCTAGTTTATTAGAGAATTTTCTTTGTTCTCTCGTAAAATACGATCGTTTGAGGTGTGGTCACTATAAAGCGAAGCTTTTTTCAATCTTGGAAAGATATTCCCATTGCGGTAAATCATATAAAGTTTAAGAAACGGCAGCACGATTTTTTGTGCAATGAAATGATAAGTATGTACAACATCTCGGTAATCTCCATGGGAAACTTTACCGGATCAACAGTACGGATATTGTCTTTTGCTTACCCCAAAATCGCAAATATTTCAAAACAACAACGGTGGAGAATGAATGTGGATATGTTTTAGGGAAGGTTGCAAAAAATGGCTAAAAAGTTCTCAAAAAAATACCAAAAATGACGAAAGGAGCGGTTTCCCACTCCTTCGTTCCTATCTCCCCTTGCGGGGAAGCGGCCACCATTACTGATGCCGTGTATGGCGGTATATGTACGCTTATTTTTTTCAAAAGTCAATAGTGTAAATGCGGTAAATATTTGAGCATTAGAGCTACAACTTTATGAAAATCTTCGCAGGATAATCTTGGAACGGTACGTGAGCAACTTAAACGACTTACAGAAACTGTTGTGACATAATTGCAGATAATCCATGCTTTTTTATTCTCTATGGGAGATTGTATTGGATACGCAGCGGGATTATTGGGTTGTGATTTCGTTGAAAAAGGCAAAACTGTCACATTTCCATATAATTTTGCATTCTTAGAAAGCACTAAAACAGGCCGCTTTTTCCAAAATTCAGGGAGTATCGAATCATGAGGAAAATCGCACCAAAAAACTTGCCTGATGCGTGGTGCCGATTTGATTCGTGGTTTTATATGAGGTGGTTTTTCGTAAGGAGCATTTAAATCCCTTTCTTTTATATGCTCACGCCATGCATTATGATCATGTTCCATCATAACACATGGTTCTTCAAGTTTGGTTATATCTAAGGAAATAGGTGATAGGGTAGAAGGCGCTGTGTTCTTATCTTCAGCCATAGCAGACCATTTATATTTATTGGTCCCCTCACTTATTATTTTACGGCTTTTCTATCACGAGTTTTTATCAAAATGTTGCCCATAAGTACAGAGAGGTGAAACCATAAAATGGATGTCTCTGCTTATTTTTGTCTTTTGAGTACAACGCTAGAGGAGGGATGTTGGTGACTCGTTGGTGTTGGTGGGTTGGTTTGGGTGGGGATTGGTGACTGGAGGGTTGTTGGTTAGGGGGGAGAAGTGATTGGAGAGAACGAGTGCACGCGGTTTCGTTTCTATTTTATGGTTAGAGTTTTTTATGGACTGAAAGAATTCCTTTTGAAGCGATATAGAGGCTTATAAGGGAGAAAAATAGGCTTGAGACGACATTCCAACCGGCAAATGAGAGAAAAAGAAAGCGTACGGATGCTTCAGAACAAGAAGGAGGATGAATGCTATTTAATTGGTTAAGAAGCTGGTTAACGTTTGAGGTTTTTCTGACTGCGCTTAAACCACAGCTGAGGGGAGCTTCCCAAAAGCCATATTCAACACCCGCATGATAAACGGCTAAAACAAGGCTGATGCACATTAAGACAAAAACACACAAAAATAAAAGTTGTATCCAAGCCGTTGTGCGAAAAAAACATGCCCCAAAACCTGCTAAGAGCAAAAATGGTATGGCACCATAATAGGGAAAACGCTCTATGAGACATAAATCGCAAGGAAGATATCCGCCAAGATATTCAAAACTAAGGGCGAGACCTATTGTGGCAGACAAGCAAAAAGCGAGAAAAAAAGCCCATAAACATTGTTCTTTTCTGCTGGGTTCAACATGAAGGTGCTTGTGTAAAAGTGGATGAGAAGACAAAACGCATGCCATTAAGTCTGTTCCTTATAAAAGCTTCTTGTTTAAAAAAGCTATGAAAATCCCATAAATTAAAAGGAGGCTAACACAACCAATGAGAACAATCCATTTAAAATGCTGTACTAGAAAATTCATTGCTTTTTGCCCAAAATGTTTAATCAGCCACGCAAGAAGATAAAAACGAGCGCCTCTGGAAAAAATACAAATAAGAATGAAAAATTCAAGACGCACACTCATAACACCGGCCAAAATTGTGACAATCTTGATGGGGGGAAGATGAAAAAAACCTGATGTTATCAGTAAAATGATGAGAAATTGCAGGGTTGTACTATTTTTCAGAGATTCAAAACTTTCAACCTTACCATAAATTTCTAAAATGGGTTTGGCAAGGGTATCATAGGCAAAATGTCCGATAAACCAACCGGCAATGCCTCCTAATACAGAACAGATCGTCGCAATCAAAGCATAACGATAAACCCGCTTTTGATGGATAAGCAGCATCGGAATATATAAAACATCTATGGGAATTGGAAAAATAGAACTTTCAATAAAGGCAATGAAACCAAGCCAGTGTGGTGCTGTACGCCGATTTGCTAAAGAAATCGTCCAAAGCTTTAATTTGTTTAATATCATGAGGCTTTTATAAGTTTAAGAGGTAAAGACTTTACAAATGAGATTGCTATAAATCCGGTAGAGAAATCCAATAAAGAAAATATTCCATAAAATAGATAAGAAAATGATATGAATTCTTAAAAAATGAGAAGTCTTCTGTTGACGAATCTGTTCTTCTTCATATAGTGCAAAGGAATAATCGACAAGTCTGTCTTTTATAGTCCTGTCTTTTATAGCAGTGTGCGGGTGTGGTGGAACTGGTAGACGCGCCAGACTCAAAATCTGGTTCCGAGAGGAGTGTCGGTTCGAGTCCGACCACCCGCACCACTTCATAAATATTTTCCTTTATCCTGTTACGGCGCATCACGTTGTTTTATAAAACATGGGGGGTATAAAACGTGGGATTTATAGACCGTGTTCAATGTTTGGCATGTTGAATGAAAAACCTCTAATACCCTAGGATTCTTTCATTTCAAGTCTGTTTGTAGTAAATCAACCAAAATCATGTCGCTTGTACGTTACAAGCTAGATGAGCTCGCGTGGAGTGAAATTTTACAAAAAATGAATAAAAATGCCTCTTATGCCGTTTCAAGGGCATCATTGGAGGTAAAGTATATGATGGATGGTGCCAGCTTGCATTTTTATGAAGTGTAGAGATGGTGCTCTATAGATTTTATATTCCTGTGGGTGTTGTCGCAAAATGAGCTTGAGGGTTTTGAGAGATGTTTCTTTAAAACACGCATGTGAATTGGCAACCCAAGTATCTTGAATTTGAGTGTGTTTGGTTTGAAGCGCTGCCGTATGATATGAAGGGTGTGATCCAAAAAAGATATGTGAGAAACAAAAACATGGGGCAATGTGTAATTTCCTCTCTTTAAAAGACAGGAGCAGAGGCTTAAAAGATTGTGCTTTAAAGGCTTTTGAAAGTCGTAAAGCAGAGGGAAATGGTAAGATTGGAAATTGGTTTTTACCTTGACAACTTCATGTGCTCCCTAAATGAAGTTGTCTTCCCGTTACAGAAATTACATAAACAGAGAACCGCAATATCCTCTCTCCATTCTGGCATACAATAGCGGTAAAATACTGTCGTTTGAAGTGTGGTAATATAGGGCATACTTCCTTGAAACGTTACAGTATTTTTTCGGTGTGTGTTGGATATTCTTAAATGTGTTTATCTTGCTGTAGGTTTAAGAGCATTCCATGCGGAGGAGCCCAAAGAAGCCCGCCCAAGAGTCCCCCGATATCCCCCAAGAGTTTTTGTGTTTTTATAAACGGACATGGTGTTTAAAAATGGATTTTTAGAATCTTTATCCTTTGAGAGCGGGGAGGCAAGTCAACATCATCTTATAAAACTGCAATTGATGCACAATATCCATATTTATTTTAAAGAAATATCTCTTACATAGCGGCTCTCATTTATTTTACGATGGCGCCTAGTGGTATGATGGTAAAGCTTTTATATTCCAAATGCATTACATGAAAGGCTGAGAGAATAGAAACTTGCTTTAAGAGAGGGAGAGGCTTTATTGTTTCGTGACTATTTGTTTAAAGTTTAGTACAGGCTTTTAGAATCTACGTCTTTTTAGGGGTAAAGGGGCATTAAAAAACCCCGTTTTTAACAGGGTTTTTTAATTGTTCAATTTTTCTACAAAACTTAGAATTTATAAGCGATACCAAAGCGAACATCATGCGTTTGAGAAGAGATTTTAAGGTTATCGTTTGCAAATTTCTTTTTAAAAAAATCTGAATAACGATATTCTGTACGCATAATGATATTATCTGTCATTGCAAGATCAAAACCACCACCAACAGTGTAACCAAACATTGTTTTTGTCTCATCTAACACATTGCCAGAAGCAAAAATTGTCGAATCTTCTTGCGATTTTGATAAAAGTGACATGATATATTGCATCTGTGTATAGGCTATACCCCCTGCAATATAAGGCATAAGACGATGGGAAGCAAAACCAATACGCGCGCGCGTGGCACCAGACCACGTTTCTTTCAATGTTACACTGCTAACAACAATGTCACCATAGTTGGATATCGTTTCACCCTGAGCTGCAGGTTTTATGATAGGAATCCCAGCTTTTTTAAAGGCAATGTTAATGGAGTTTGATTCATCTAGAATTTTCTTTCCATTGTCTGTTTGGGTGCTTTTCCTCCCAGACCAGACCATGTCGGTATCAAAACTGAAAACAAGATCTCCCAGATCAATATTAGAACCTGCATACAAACCTGCTCTCAATCCTGATAGTTTCGGTGATAAATCTCTATCAACCCAAGCCCACTTTCCGTCCCTAGCTTCTTGTGCATAATTTAGAGTATTTTTATTGGAAAAATATCCAATTTGTCCTCCAAAATAAAAACCAGACCAAGAAAAAGGCGCAGAAACAGTAACCGGTGAAATACGTGATGACGAAACATCTTGCAATGAAACCTTCGGTTCTGATTGCTTAAAGATTACTGTATCTGCTGCTTGCGCTGTTGAAGCGGTAATGAAGGTGAAAATAGATAGTGCAACTAAACATTTTGTTTTCATAAAAACGTCCCCAATTTATTTCAGATACAAATCGTATTATATACGAATTGGTTAAAAAAATCTATATTTAATATCATTATGAAAACTAAAACATTCAAAAACTCTATAATTATCCATATTTAAGCGTTCTTGAAACTTGTTTTCATGCTATTATCCCACGTTTATATTGATTTTTCAGTATTTTTATATACTCTTTCAGTGTTCTCTGTGTTTTAGAAAAAATTATAGTATAGTAAACAAGCTTTCTATTTATTAAAAAATATTACTTTATATATATTAAAACACTTTTTGTTGTTAAGTGTATTATCCATTATGATTGACACCAATGTGCTTAAATATTCAATTTATCGTAAAAATGCATATTGGTACCGTCATATTCGTTGCTCGTTTTTGATATTGCATAGCTTTGTATTGCGGTAGCCTTTTGAGCACTCGAGGGGATGAGCGACTTTATTTCTTTTTTATCTATATGCCACTTTTGCTTATAATAATCTAAGCGAATAGTTTTGATTGATTGAATAGAATACGAAGAATCAGAAGGAGTAAAGTGCGAGAATCTCAAGTCTCATGAGGTTTCTTATGCGCCATGTAAAACGGATAAACTCTCCGTTCCGTTCGCTTAAAGCCGGAACGTGGATGAGAGCCTAAAAACTGAATGTCGTTGGCTATTTTAAAGAGATTAGCGCGTGCATTCAGGTTTTTGTGGAAATGGGTGAGGGCGCCATAATGGGCAAATGCCTCCAATTTCTTGCGAGCTGTCAAGGATATCCCGTCAAAGAGTAGATTGTTTCAGCAAAGGTCAAAACCTTTCAGTGCATCGAATTTTGTTCCAACAGCTGTTCCTCTATTGAGCACCCATTTTCACGCTTCATAAAGGAGACATTTCTCAATGTTCCTAAACCCATTTCACGACGGCGATTGTGAATGATATAATGATAAATCTATTGAGCACCTCTTTTACGCTTCATAAAGGAGAAAGTCGGTACCATTACTATATTTGCCAGTTCGTAGGGTGTTGTGACAGTCCTCTCCACAATGTTGTGATAGGCCCCTTTGTCCGTTGTGACAGTCCTTGGCACTTGAGGTGGTTCATTAGAGGCGTTTGTAGTCCTTATCGGATACAATTTCTATTCATACATTCATTGCGTTTGTGATGTGCAAGTAAGTGATTTTGATTGATGCAACATGGGACAGATTTAAAATGAGAAAATCTTACGGTATTTAGGATTCTCGTTCAATATGGATAACGCTAGATTATTATTATAAATAAACACATTATCTCATTGAGATAAGAGTTATTTACCCAATGTTATCAATAATGATAACATTGTAAAGCGTAACTACGATGAATTCATTAATCTTTTTATACTTCGATTGAAATTATGTCTATTAATACCGATTTTTTTGAGCTAATTTTGTTTGGTTGATAGCTAATAGATTTTCAAAATCAAGACGCGAAGCTAGAATGAAAAACACCTTAAGGTCATATCCCTTTAAATCACTTTTTGCCAGTATAGCTATTGGGTGTTGAGCTATGACTATCCATTCCTTTCCAAAATCGTTGTGCCTTTTAAGTACAATATAAGCAACAAAAACACCCATAGCATAAATGCGGCTCAGAGCCTAAAATGAACGCTGTGGGTAATTGTTATCGGTCATCATCGGGGTGTAAAACACCCCGATCTTTTGACAGAAAGATTTGTTTTAAGACGTTTGTATCTTTTTTAGTGAGTTGTTTATTGGGGAGCAATCATCTTTTTGGGATCAACTAATCGGTCATAATCCTCTACAAAAACCCCTGCTTTTAATGCTTCGGTGCGCAAAGTTGTATCATTTTTATGCGCTGCTTTGGCAATTTCAGCAGCTTTTTCATAGCCAATTTCTGGTGCAAGAGCTGTGACTAACATGAGTGAGCGCTCCATGAGCGAGTGAATATGAACACGATTGGCCCGTAATCCTTGAATACAATGCATATCAAAAGAACGCATGCAATCACCAAGAAGGGTAATTGATTGTAAAACGTTATAGCCAATAACAGGTTTATAAACGTTGAGTTCAAAATGTCCTTGGCTTGCGGCAAAGGTTACGCTGGTGTGATTACCAAAAACTTGGCATGCGACCATGGTTAAGGCTTCACATTGCGTGGGGTTGACTTTGCCGGGCATAATAGAAGATCCGGGTTCATTTTCAGGAAGACTGAGTTCCCCTAAACCGGAACGTGGACCAGAGCCTAAAAACCGAATGTCATTGGCAATTTTAAACAGATCAGCAGCTAAGGCATTCAAGCTCCCGTGGAAATGCGCAAGGGCGCCATGATGGGCAAGTGCTTCAAATTTATTGCGGGCAGTTTGGAACGTTATTTCTGTGAGAGTGCTCACTGTTTGCGCAAAAGCAACGTCAAAACCTTTGGGTGCATTCAGTCCTGTGCCAACAGCCGTACCACCTTGAGCAAGCATTTGGACATCGGTTAGAGCATTTTTAATACGCTGAAAATTGGCTTCTAATGCGGCACGATAGCCTGAAAATTCTTGCCCTAAGGTTAAAGGGGTTGCATCTTGCGTATGGGTGCGGCCGATTTTAATGATATCTGCAAATTCTTGCTCTTTTTGTTTTAATGTCGCAATAAGAGCTTCAAGGATTGGCAGTAAGTGTTGGCGTGTTTGCAACGTGGTGGCAATGTGAAGCGCCGTGGGAAAGGAATCGTTCGATGATTGGCTCATATTGACATGGTCATTGGGATGAACTGGTTTTTTGCTTCCAAGTTTTCCTCCCAAAATCTTACTAGCACGATTAGCAATGACTTCATTGACATTCATATTGCTTTGTGTGCCAGAACCTGTTTGCCAGACGGACAGTGGAAAATGCGTATCAAAATCGCCGGCAAGCACTTCATCAGCGGCGGCAATAATTGCTTTTCCAATATTTTCTGGTAGTTTTCCTTTGCCCATATTTACAATCGCTGCTGCTTTTTTGACAAGGACTAAGGCATAGATGATGGCAAGAGGCTGCTTTTCACTGCCAATATTAAAATTATGCAGAGAACGTTCAGTTTGTGCGCCCCAATAACGATCTTGACGTACCGAAATCGTTCCAAAGCTATCCGTTTCCTGACGTGTTTCAACCATGATAAGATCCTTTTTTGTTCACGGGTTCTCAAAAAAGATAGATAACGCGAAAGTGCAATAAGAGGCAAGACTTTGAAGCTTCATTTAGAGAAATTATTTTTATGGCTATTCTTGACATTGAGAGATGCCGATTTTATATCTAATACATGCTAGCACTCGTAGCTTGAGAGTGCTAGCAAGAACTTTTAAGATTAATGCAATTATGTTCAGTTTTAAGGATTTAAAACATGGCTAATATACAATTCCGCCCACTTCACGACCGTGTCGTTGTCCGTCGGGTTGAATCTGAAAATAAAACGGCTGGTGGGATTATCATCCCTGATACAGCAAAAGAAAAACCCCAAGAAGGCGAAGTGATTGCTGTTGGCAATGGCGCTCTCGATGATAACGGAAAGCGCGTGCCGTTAGAAGTCAAAACAGGAGACCGTATTTTGTTTGGAAAATGGTCTGGAACTGAAGTCAAGATTAATGGGGAAGATCTCCTCATCATGAAAGAATCTGACATTATGGGAATTATGGGCTAATTGAAGCGCTTAATTTTTCATTGTGTACTATTTTGAGAAAACTCCAAGGAGAAATTAAATGGCTGCTAAAGAAGTCAAATTTGGCCGTGAAGCGCGTGAGCGTTTGTTGCGCGGTGTCGACATCCTTGCTAATGCTGTTAAGGTGACACTCGGCCCTAAAGGTCGCAATGTGGTGATTGATAAATCATTCGGTGCGCCTCGTATCACAAAAGATGGTGTATCCGTTGCAAAGGAAATCGAACTGGAAGATAAGTTCGAAAATATGGGTGCACAAATGTTGCGCGAAGTTGCTTCTAAAACCAATGATATCGCTGGTGATGGAACAACAACAGCAACTGTTTTAGGACAAGCTATTGTGCAAGAAGGTGTTAAAGCTGTTGCGGCGGGCATGAACCCAATGGATCTTAAACGTGGGATTGATGCTGCTGTTGAAGAAGTGGTGGCAAACCTCTTCAAAAAAGCAAAAAAAATCCAAACTTCAGCAGAAATTGCACAGGTGGGAACAATTTCCGCTAATGGCGCTGCTGAAATCGGTAAAATGATCGCTGATGCTATGGAAAAAGTGGGCAATGAAGGCGTCATTACCGTGGAAGAAGCTAAAACTGCTGAAACGGAATTAGAAGTCGTTGAAGGAATGCAATTTGACCGTGGGTATCTTTCCCCTTATTTTGTCACAAATGCTGAGAAAATGGTCGCTGATCTTGATGATCCTTACATTCTCATTCACGAAAAGAAATTGTCTAATTTGCAATCTCTTCTTCCTGTGCTTGAAGCTGTTGTTCAGTCTGGAAAACCACTTCTTATCATTGCTGAAGATGTGGAAGGTGAAGCTTTGGCAACGCTCGTGGTCAACAAGTTGCGTGGTGGTTTGAAAATTGCTGCTGTAAAAGCTCCTGGATTTGGTGATCGCCGTAAAGCAATGTTAGAGGATATCGCTATCTTGACATCCGGACAGGTTATTTCTGAAGATGTGGGCATTAAACTTGAAAATGTCACTTTGGATATGCTTGGACGTGCAAAGAAAGTGAATATTTCTAAAGAAAACACCACCATTATTGATGGTGCTGGACAAAAGGCTGAAATTACTGCTCGCGTCAATCAAATCAAGGCTCAGATTGAAGAAACAACTTCTGACTATGACCGTGAAAAATTGCAAGAAAGACTTGCTAAACTCGCTGGTGGTGTTGCTGTTATCCGTGTGGGTGGTGCAACAGAAGTTGAAGTGAAAGAAAAGAAAGACCGTGTTGATGATGCTTTGAATGCAACACGTGCTGCTGTTGAAGAAGGTATTGTTGCTGGAGGTGGTACCGCATTGTTGCGTGCAGCAAATGCGTTGACCGTTAAGGGAAGTAATCCTGACCAAGAAGCTGGTATTAGTATCGTTCGTCGTGCTCTACAAGCACCAGCGCGCCAGATTGCAAGCAATGCTGGTGAAGAAGCCGCTATTATTGTGGGCAAAGTGCTGGAAAATAATGCTGACACTTATGGTTACAATACCGCAACTGGTGAATTCGGTGATTTGATTGCTTTGGGAATTGTTGATCCTGTGAAAGTTGTGCGTTCTGCTCTTCAGAATGCGGCTTCAATTGCGAGCCTTCTGATCACAACAGAAGCAATGGTTGCTGAAGTTCCAAAGAAAGATACACCAATGCCTCCGATGCCTGCTGGCGGAATGGGTGGAATGGGCGGAATGGATTTCTAAGCTTTTTTCCATAGAAATAATAAAGAAACGGGTCTTCTGGGCCCGTTTTTTTTTATGCTTTTTCACGTTTAGCAACTTTACGTTTTTCAACTGGTGAATTCGGTGATTTGATTGCTTTCAAGAATTGTTGATCCTGTGAAAGTTGTGCGTTCTGCTCTTCAGAATGCGGCTTCAATTGCGAGCCTTCTGATCACAACA
>NZ_JBHIRA010000003.1:177347-185552 GCF_042196825.1 Bartonella sp. AC10YNML
TTTCTAAGCTTTTTTCCATAGAAATAATAAAGAAACGGGTCTTCTGGGCCCGTTTTTTTTTATGCTTTTTCACGTTTCATACAGTTTTTCCTTTTATGACAGTTCCTTTATCTTATAGGATTGTTCTATTCTCCACTGGTTTATCTACCGTCATTGTGAATGAATCTCACTCTTAATCCATAGCTTTTTCTCTTGTTTTTATGAAATGTTTCTATTGTGCGGGGATCGTGGTTTCCTTTGAAAATATTTTGCTAATAAAAATACAATTCTTTGATTTATAGTCAGTTATTCCTAATACAGTTCTGTTTTTTCATTTCAGATTTATGCCTGCACCGTTAAAAAATCCTGGGTTTGTGCTTCATAAGGTGAGAGGTCACTACGGTTTTTATGAACCAACGCAATCATTAAAAGTCAGTAGTTAAGAGTTAGTACCTATTGAGCGTTGGAAAGACAGAATTGAAAAGAGCATGATGGGGCTGGTTTGTTTTTTATGAATAAGATGCTGGTATTTCAAGCTTTTGCATAGAGGAATAAGCATCTCTCTGTTTAGTTGATCTCTGAAATGGGGAGACTGCTCCATTTGAGAAGCTTAAAGATAAAAGCTAATTTTTCGCCTTGCTCTCATCTTTTTTTCGGTAAGCTCATCACCTAAACTGGAGCCAAACCCATGTTGTTATACTCAAGTTCTGTTTGTTGCCTATATTGTGACAGAAAATTCTTGAGTAGGGAGCAATTTTTGAGCTAAGGGGACCATGACAGGTAGCCAAAAAAATCATGACGAGACAATAGGCGTGCTTGTGTTAGAATTTTTAATGCTTCTGATGATAAAGGCACGCGAAATTCTGTTGTAGCTTCATGCTTTCTTTTCATATTTTCGAGCCAAGGATTTTCCATATATTCTCTTCAACTTGACCTTTATGCATAGGACATAAGGGCATTGAGAGGGTGGGAATTGAGAGGGTGGGAATTGAGAGGCAGGGAATTGGGGGGCAGGGAATTGGGGGGCATTGAGAGGCAGGGAGGAGCCAGCTTGCTTTTTTATTAAACGTAAAGATAAGAGGTTTTATGTAAGGCTCCCATTACATTGCTTGTTTATGCGCTTCTTTAAAAGAAATATTTTGTAATACAAAATTCTTGGCTATGCTATTTATGAAGAGTATAAAATCATTTGGATATCAATAGATTATTTAAAAAATGTACGTTGGTATGATCCTTTTCTTATGTTACCAAAGTTATTGACTTACGCGTTGGTTAAAAATCTCTCTTCATGCTCCTAAATTCATTTCATGAAAGTGTTTGTGAAGAGTGTATAAAAATTTCTCGTGAGACGTGAAAAATCATCAATAAAACTCCATGTGTTCAAAAAATAACGAATGGCTTTTTATATTTAAAAGATTTAAAACGTCTCACGTTTTTTATTTATTTTAGAGCTGAATATTCGATTTTTGTGTAAAAATACTTCCCAGCACATCTATGATTCGTGAAAAATCAAGCGCTAATAAGAAAATGATGAAGATAATCCACTTCGTATAGCGTGACATCATTTTTACACTTTTATACGTTGTGATGATTTCTTGTAGGACTTCTTTTTCCTTTTCTGTAAGCTCTGTTTGTTTTTCCGTTTTTTTTCTAGCCATGTTTCCACCCACACATGTGTTCCCCTTGTTTGTTATGCTTTAAAATATCTCTTGCGAGATTTGAACTGATGATATTGAGATCTTTGTTGTCTAAATAAATGGGCATCCAACCAACGCAAGAAAAATGCTCATTGATTGTTTTTATCGCGCAACCAGTGAGTAAGAGAAGCGCGTACATCAGCATCACTTTTTTGATTAATTTCATTTTCCACCTCTAGCCGTGTTGTTGATGACTTTAGCGTTTTTTCTATTTGCTTTTGTTGTTCAACCTTCTTTCCAAGAGTGAAAGCTTTTGCTAAAGCGATAAAAAAAGCGGTCAGAGCCGCTCCTGTTATCATTAGATTTTTTTTCAACCACCACATCATAAGCGCTGCTCCCGAAACCGTTTTGCCACAAAGAAAATGCCAACGCAGGCGGCTAAAACCATAATGGTTGCTAATGCCCATTGGATGGGACCATTGCCTGCCAATAAGCCTCCAAGTCCAGAAAAAGAACCAATAATCGGTGTAAGCGCTTCTGCTTTGAAAAATCCTGTTGGTGCTTGCGTTTCTACAGTTTGATAGTTGGAAGAAACATAAGCCCCTTTTGCCCATAATCCCGATTCTGCTGCACGACGGTGCACTAAACCGTGAAGACGTTTTCCTCCTGCTTTAGTCCACTTTTGTAACTCAGCAGGGACAGCCTCATATTCGCCATTATTGAGCTTTTTTAGAAGGGTCGAATTACAAAAAGCCGATGTTCCTATATTATAGCAAAACGATACGAGCGCGGCGAATTGTTCATCCGTTAAAGAAACTGTCACATGTTTTTCAACGGTATTTTCAAATTGTCTTAAATCTTGAGAAAGAATTTCTTCTGCTTGTTTTTCAGTAATGATCATGCCCTTGTGAACGAACGGTTGGCCAGCCGTGGTGGTATGGCCATAGCCGATTGTCCACACCCCGATGGAATCTTTATAGGCTTGTAAACGCAATCCTTCCCATTGTTTAATGAGTGCAAGCCCTGCTGATGATATTTTTCTCATTTACTTCTCCATAAAATAAAGCCTCACGTTAACGTGAGGCTGGTTGACAGATTAAAAATGAATTTTTTCACGCTTCAAAAACAGAAAAGAAGAAAAAATTAATTAAATCAAAATGTTACCTGTGTAATTCTAGGGGCATGGTTGGATGTGGTCATATTTTCCGTTGGGAGAGTGTTGTTGTTGGTTTTGAGACCCGTTCCCATGGGGTGGTTTGTTGATCGCGTCTTATTGGTGCGGGCGGTGTTGATGTGGTGCACACGGGGTCATTGCCATTGTGCTGGCGGTTTTGTTGGCGCGGGGGTAGCATGGTGGGGAAAGGACGATGGGCTCCCCCCGGTTAAGCTGGTTGTGAGGGGGAGAGGGTTCTATAAAAAATTCCGTATAGAGGTGCATTCTGGTCCCATAAATTCTTTTTCTCTTGTGAGAAAGAGTTTTTGCAAGGGGAAAGGGTTTGTTTGTGGGGATGGAGAGCGTTGTTGTTGGTTTTGAGATCCGTTCCCATGAGGTGTGGTTTGTTGATCGCGTCTTATTGGCGCGGGCGGTGTTGATGTGGTGCACACGGGTCATTGCCATTGCGCTGGCGGTTTTGTTGGCGATTGTGTTAGTGGTGGCATGATACGGGTGAGGTTGGAGGGGTGACATGTATGGTATGGTGAGTGGAACTCTTAGAAGGGCACTGTTGGCGCGGCAGGGATTGGGAGAGGTGTACAATTATTTGTGTTGGCAGTGGTTGTGAGGAGTGAGAGATGGAGAGAACGGATGGTGTGTGATTGTGGGGACAGAGAGCGGCTGTTCGTGGTGGTTTGAGAGCATGGCATTGATGTGGGGGTGTTTGAGATACGAAGTGGATACTCTCAGAAAAACAAGACATATGCTTTTACTGAAGACGAAAGCATTAAATATTTTATGTATCAAGCGTTTTGCTTATCCAAAGAGCCTCATTGTTACACAGAGCTTTGGGCTAACAAGAGCTGTGGAATTTTGATACAATTTTAAGAGGGGCTGGTTTTATAGGACAATGGTGTTTTTCTTTAAGAGGAAAGTTGTTGGCTATTTTTGTTTTAAGAGAGCAAAAGCTGGTTTGCTTAGAGAAATCTTAACCGTAAAGCAGCCTCTCTTCGTTCTTTGATGAATAGGAATATGGAAAAAGCCTTAATTACATCGTTAAAGATTTGTATTCAGTAATCCTTTTTTGGTGGGAGGAAACAGAAACAGTTTTTCCTTCTGTTGTTCTTAAGTTTTTTTCAAACCTCTCTCTCAGAGTTTCCCCTTTTTTGTTGACTGTTTCATGTTCAGCTTCCGGATGGACTTTTAAATAGTGTTCTAGACGTCTTTTTCCTTGCGCATGTTTATAAAAAGTGGTTGGAAGATAGGAATCTAACTTTTCAGCAGATACAGATGAATTGGGTTCACATAATACACCCTTAACATTATCTTTGTGCAATCTTGCTAATTTATCAGATTCAAGATGAAGCTTTTTGGCAAGGCTTAAGCTGAACATTCCACATTCAGAAGAGCTTCGCTGAATATCCATTTCTGCTGTGGTAAAAGAATAAGGAGGCAGTTGAAGACGTTGAAGGGTTTGATTTATTTTTATCCCTAGTTTGCAAGCCGCGATATTCTGAAATGTTGTAGGTTCAAGCATAATCAAAGAGATTTTCTCATCAACTTTTTGATAATCAAGGACGGCAAAGTGGATTTTGCTTCCCGAATTGACTATAAATCGTGCAGAATTTGCGCCGCTCTCAACGACTTCTTTTAGGGCGTGCGAAAACTCTTCTGCTGTAAGAGCCAATTTGAGATTCATGTCTGGATATTTGCTGTTTGCTTTTTCTACGAGAGCTGGCATCAATCTAATATCTGTGTTTTCATAATAAGAGTTAATCCAACGGCCGGTTACAAGATCTCTCTCTAAGCCTGTAATAATATCTTTTAATTCGACAGAATTCGGTGCAGTATGTTCTTCTTCTTTTTGGATGGAACTTTGCATTAAACGTGCAATAAGGTCTTCTAAAGATTCATTTGCACTTGCTCCTTCTGGTGTTTGTGAGGAATGAGGGAGGGAAGAATCTTGTGGCTTCATAATCTTAGCCTCTATATTGATGATCGATAAATGGTATTATTTCTTCAATTTTGGCTAAACAATGTTTGCAGGAAAGATTTTTATCTAAAAAAAACAAAGAGATGAAATCATCTTTATTTTAAAAAATTTTGTTACCAAAGACAAAATCGCACGCTTTTCAGAGTCAAAGGTAAGGTATCTTTTTATCTTTTAAGAGATCACGTTGCTTACTGTTTGCATCTTTACCTCTTTCAAAGGGAAAAGAAGATTTGCTAACAGCAATTTATGCCTTACCGTAAAGCCGCAGAGCTTCATTCTTTGTGGATGTGGAATATGGCTATGGCCAAAACGCTTATTACATCATTAGAGATTTGTATTCTGTAGCTCTTTTTCTGTGTTGTGAAACAGAAACAGTTTTTGTCTCTGTTTCCACTAAGCTTCTCTCAAATCTTTCGGTTAGGGTTTCGCCTTTTTTGTTTACTTTCTCCTGTGCTGCTTCTGGATTGGCTTTTAGATATTCCCCAAGACGTCTTCTTCCTTGCACGTGTTTGTAAAAAGAGGTTGGAAGATATGTATCTAACTTTTCAGGAGATAGAGGTGTATCTGGTTCACATAATACACCCTTAACATTATCCTTATGCAGTCTTTCTAATTTTTGAGATTCGGTATGAAGCTTTTTAGCAAGGGCTAAGCTGAACATTCCACATTCAGAAGAGCTTCGCTGAATATCCATTTCTACCATGGCAAAAGAACAATTGGGCAACTCATGCGCTTTAAGAGCCAATTGTGTTCTTAATGCCAGCACTGCTGGTTTCATATTGTTGAGTGTTGTAGGTTCAAAAAATATCACGGAGGTTTTGTCATCGATGGTTTGATGATCAATCACTGAAAAATGGATTCCCCTGTCCTTTGTGTGAATAATAAATCTAGAAGATTGAACGCCGTTTTCGATGGCTTCTTTGAGTGCAAGGGCAAAGTCGTGAGATGACGCTGCCAATTGAAGACGCATGTCGGGATATTTACGATTTGCCTGATCTATCAAGGCTGGCATTAGTTTAAGGTCTGTACTTGCATAATCAGCTGTGAACCAACGACCCGTTGAGATATCATCCTCTAAACGGGCAACAATATCTTTTAATTCCTCACGATTGAATGGGATATCTTTGCCTTTTTCGCTACTGGGTTGTTCTAAATGTGCAGCAAGAGTGTCTAACGATGCATTTGCACTTGCTCCTTCTGGTGTTTGTGAGGAATGAGGGAGGGAAGAATCTTGTGGCTTCATGCTATTAGCCTCCATATTGATAATCGATAGGTGATATTATCTTCTTCAATTCTGGCTAAACAATGTTTTGCAGGAAAGATTTTTATCTAAAAAAAACAAAGAGATGAAATCATCTTTATTTTAAAAAATTTTGTTACCAAAGACAAAATCGCACGCTTTTCAGAGTCAAAGGTAAGGTATCTTTTTATCTTTTAAGAGATCACGTTGCTTACTGTTTGCATCTTTACCTCTTTCAAAGGGAAAAGAAGATTTGCTAACAGCAATTTATGCCTTACCGTAAAGCCGCAGAGCTTCATTCTTTGTGGATGTGGAATATGGCTATGGCCAAAACGCTTATTACATCATTAGAGATTTGTATTCTGTAGCTCTTTTTCTGTGTTGTGAAACAGAAACAGTTTTTGTCTCTGTTGCTACCAAGCTTCTCTCAAATCTTTCGGTTAGGGTTTCGCCTTTTTTGTTTACTTTCTCCTGTGCTGCTTCTGGGTTGGCTTTTAGATATTCCCCAAGACGTCTTCTGCCTTGCACGTGTTTGTATAAACGAGCTGGAAGATATGGATCTAATTTTTCAGCAGGTAAAGGCGTGTCTGGTTCACATAACACACCCTTAATATTATCTTTGTGTAGTCTTTCTAATTTTTGAGCTTCGAGATAAAGCTTTTTGGCAAGGCTTAAGCTGAACATCCCACATTCAGAGGAGCTTCGTTGAATATCCATTTCTACCATGGCAAAATGAATATTCGGAAATTGGTGATGTTCAATGGATTGTCGCGTTCTTAATGCCAGTAATGCGGGAAGCGTGTCACGCAGTAAGGTCGGTTCAAAAAAGATCAAAGATGTTTTATTATCAATGGTTTGATGATCGACAACCGCAAAATGAATTCCCCTATCTTGTGCGTTAACGATCAGCCTAGAAGATTTTATGCCCTTTTCGAGCGTTTCTTTGAGTGCAAGGGCAAAGCCGTCTGGGGGGCTTGTAAGTTTGAGATTCATCTCTGGATATTTACGATTTGCTTGATCGACCAAGGCTGGCATCATGTACAGATCTAGAATATCATAATAATTTTTGATCCAACTGCCATCGGCATTATGCTTTTCTAAACCGGCAATAATATCTTTTAATTCCGCACGATTAAAAGGGGTGTTTTTTATTTTTTCAATGTTAAGCCGTTCTAAATGTGCAGTAAGAGTGTCTAATGATGCATTTGCACGCGCCTCTTCAGGTGCACTTGCACCTTCTGGGGTTTGTGAGGAATGAGGTGGGGGGGAATCTTGTGGCTTCATACTATTAGCCTCCATATTGATGATCGATAGGTAATATTATCTTCTTCAATTCTGGCTAAACAATGTTTTGAAAAACAAGCCTTTGCATCTTGAAAGGTGAGGCGATGAGAGCATAATAATGCCGTTTTCATATTTTTATGCGTGTAGTGCTCATCATTGCTGTGATGTATTATATTGGTATTTTATAAGGGGATTATTAGGGCGTTCTATTGGGAGCCCTTATTGAATACCACTTGTTTTGAAAATCTCAAAATTATGGGGCTGTTGGTGATGCAAATTGTGTAATGCAAAAGAAAACAGTCAGAAAAGGACGAAAGATACCTTCAAACCGTAAAGTTTTAAACATTGCCGCGAAACACACTGTTTTATAACAGTCTATGGTAATGCGAAAATTTTATGATGAAATCTGGACGCAGAAAACCCCTTACCGCATCTACCATTAAATACGATTTTTCATATTCTGTCAACCGCAAAACGATTATTTTTCCTTTTTTATCGCGGGAAAAAATCTACAGAAAAAAGCTCATTCATTAGCTATGCAGCAAAATATCTTGTTTTAATGGAAAAGTTTTTGATGTGGCAAAAAACATTTTCTCCTTTGAGAAAGGAGGGGAAAGGTGAAGGGAGAATTGTGGTTTTGAAATCCGTGGTATTTTATTGATGAAATTGGGAAGGCGGTGGTTGGAAGGTGTTGCGGGGGCAAAGCTTTAGGTGTTGCGCAGGGGGTGTTCCGAGGGGATGACGAGGTGGGGGACTCGTGGGTGCTTAGAGGCGTGATGGCTCTTCGAGTGGCTGTTGGGGTCTCTAAAGGTTTCTGTATAAAGATTTATTGAGTAAATGCTTTTTCTCCTTTGAGAAAGGAGGGGAAAGGTGAAGGGAGAATTGTGGTTTTGAAATCCGTGGTATTTTATTGATGAAA
>NZ_JBHIRA010000003.1:185652-191165 GCF_042196825.1 Bartonella sp. AC10YNML
TTGGGAAGGCGGTGGTTGGAAGGTGTTGCGGGGGCAAAGCTTTAGGTGTTGGCGATTTGTGGGGGTAATTAGGGCTGTGCAGGCTGTCGTATTAGTGGTGGTGTGATGGGAGGGTTATCGGTGCAGTTGTTGATGAGGGAGGAGATTGTTGGTAGGGGCTTTTTCTTTCGTTTAAGGGATGATGCTTTTAATTGTGTCAAAAAATAACGGGTTATTTTAATGATAAGTTATTGATTTATAGTGAATATTTTATCATTATTTATCTTGAATGAGAAATCCAGATTATGCTGAAATAAAAGCCATAGCTCTTGTCCGTCAGAAGATCAGAAGAGCCATATAGAATTGTACAAGAAAAGACGTAAAATGACGATAATGAATTGTCTGAAGAGCTAAGGATGTCGCGATATTGGGTGAAGTGTATGATGAGGGTGGTTTGTTACAATGGAGGTAGAGGGAAGAATGTTGCTGTTTTTTAAAGAGGGGGCAATATTTATCTTGTCCATGCCGTGAATATGCCGTGAAATATTGTCCTTTGAGGCATGGATTAAGTGAGGCACTGGTAGGTATAAGGTTAAGTCTCTTTGACAGTTGAAGTATTTTTTAAAGAACGTGGTGGATATTTTTAAGCTTGTTTGTTGTGCGCTTTAAGCTTGTCAATCTCATGAAATTCTATGAAAGGGCAAGCTCAGAGGTTCTCAAGAGCACCCTGCCAAAGGGGGGCTTTATAAAGGCGCTGGTTATAAAGAGGCATGTTATAAAAGGAGGGGGAGAATCTTTATCCTGTGAGGGGGAGGAAATGATGGGTGTTTTAGCCAAGGCTCTTTTGGGTAGAACTGTCAAAATGTTTATAAAGGGCATCAAGAATAATACGCAACGAGCCAACAAGATTAGGCAGCGGTTGATCTTCTATAACAAGATAGTGTAATGCCGCATGAAAGTTGTGTTGACGATGTAGATATTGTGCTTCTTTAATCGCTTCTTGCATAGCTTCATAGTGTTCCGTTGCTCTTTGGATCCATTGCTTTTTTGCTTTCTCATCTGATGCGCTGTGCGTAAAACCATCATAATAACCGTTTGGTAAACCTTTTGCACATAAATAGTCGTTTCTAATTTGCAAGTATTGTTGCGCCGTGTCATATTGCTCTTTACTGATGCCTGATGAAGCCTCTTTATAGCCAAGCAAACAAAGACGCCCAATATAGGTTCCGACAAGCGGATTTTTCGCTTCTTCGAGGCTTAAACCAAAGTGTTTGGCACGCATTTCAATCGCAGATTGAAGCCCAGATTCGCTGGAGCTTTGGGCACGTGAAATACGGCCTTTGGGCTCTTGCTTTCCTGTTATTTTTGATCTACCGCGTTTTTTACGTATTTTCATGAACTTAACCATTTGAATGAAAAAGAAACTGTCTGTTGATGGGGGACAGTGATGTAAAAAGCACTTGGCGCAAATATTGGGGGAGCAAATACTTAAGGGGGAGGGAGCAAATACTGTGGGAAATATCAGCCGTTGCAGATCAAAAAACAAACGATACTAAAGGCGTTTTAATGCAAAGAAAAGCAACGGTGTGGGGCGAAAAAATCATCTTTAAGGTGTTTCTTACTATTTTTATCTTATCCCTATCAGTCTTATTTTCCGCACCTATTATGCTTATTTTTTTATTGCTAGCGGATTATTTGCTTTCTAAATATTTCTTAACTGTTCTTGAGAAATTGAAGGAAAATTTTTGTCAAATGTGAATGAAAAAATAAGAATGGATTTCAAGGGCATGTCATCGTCTTTCTAATAGGAAGTTTTTTCTAATGGGATTATTTGTCTCTTTTTTCACGAGCGCTTTGTGGAAATTTTTCAATTCCACTTTTGAAAGGTCATTGTTTTCTTAAGTTGGGAGCTTGTTATTTGGGTTCTCTTATTTTTTGTTGTTGGGCGCTTTCCCAAGATATTTGATATACATCACGCTGTTAAGCATACTTTTATCCTTTATAAGAGATATATTGTCTTCTGTTGAGTGGCAGAGAGCGGCAAAAAGCAAACCTCCACATTCTATTATAATAGCATAAGATGCCCTATGTTTTCAAATAAAATATCATTTATTGGCTTAAAATAAACTGTGAATGATCCCGCTATTTGGTTTAGTATTTCCTTTGTAAGTATCCTTTATAGAGTATAAATTTTCCGTTTTAATGGATCTCATCATAAGACGAGGGGATGTCGTTTAAAGGACGGAATGCATTATCGAAAGAAGCTGTTTTTATAAGAAGAAAGTGCCTTTATAAAAAGATGCTTTTATAGGAGATGCCTTGATGAATGTAGGGGCTGTATCAATGTGGGGGCTGTGAAATGTTTCATCTTTAATGAAGGATTTTTAAAATGAAGCCTTTTTGATTAAGAAGCTTTCAAATGAGGATTAAGGTTGTTTGTTGCACGCTTTTCATACTGGATAATCGGTTGCGTGTTTGACTTTGTTTTTATGTTGCTTTTTAAAGAGGTATGTCTTAGGGCTCTCTTTTGCCCATTTCGCAAGGGTGCTCATGAAGGGCACAACGATAAAGTCCCCAATGAAATCCATATAAAGTTTGAATAATATAAAATCTATTGAACACTTCCGTTTTTACACTTGTAAAGAAGAAAGTCTATAGCATCACACATTTTGCCAGCTCTCATTGTTGCGGACAGCTCTTGGCATTTGAGACGCTTCCTTAGAGGCATTTATCATCCTTTCTTAATGTTTTACTCTATACGGCTCTTTCTGCTTGTAACGCGCAAGAGACATGGTTTGGATCGATTTAATATGGAATAGGCTTGGAATAAGACAATCCTACGGTATTTAGGGTTCTCATTTAATATGAAAAACAATAAATTGTTATAAATCAGTGTATTGTTTGTAAACTTTACACATCAGATATTTCTTAGATTGAATATTTTTGCTTGTTGAGTTTTGTGAAACATTGTCTTTTGAAGTGTGGGTAATAGATAAGAGGATACAATGGCATTTGTGCTTGTGAGGCTTAGGGATTGTATGTTGTCACGTATGAGAAATTTTAAAAATAGACTTAAAGGGTCTTATAGCGCGTGTTTCATGGTGAGAAGAGTGCTAGATAAACCGGTTTTGCTGGTTGCATGTTTTCAAAGAGTGAGTGGGCATGTTAGAAGTGAGAAAATATCCGTATGATCGAAGATAAATCACAACACCAATTTGCCCATAAGGGAAATACGGCTTTTGCGTCACAGCCCGTGTTGAATCAGTGTGCGGTTTTCAAAAAATGGACGGCTCTCTCAAGAAAAGATTACGTCATCATTTTGTGTTTGGCTATCCTCTTGTTGGTGCTTTTTGCCGCGACTGTCTATATGAATCCTTTGGAGTTTTTTCACGTTATATCCAAAGAACAGTTTCAAGCACTGGGACAAATGGAACAAGGAGATCTTCGAAAAATGATTAAAGAGATCTTGAAACAGCCTTTTGAAAATAATCCTGCAATCGTGTTTTTGCGTGATGCGGGATGGAATAGTGTTTGGGCTTTTTTATGTCTTTTGCCGCAAATGATTTTTGGTGTTCTTGTGGTGTTCTTTCCACTCTTTTTTGTCTTTAACGCTATCTCTAAACGGGAGGTGAAGGAAATGATGAATCTGTGGGATACATTGCCAGAGCAGCAACAACTAGACAACCAATTTCTCAACAGAACACAATAGGGAAACAAGTGGCTGCTTCTTTTATAAGTACTTTTGTAATTTTTACCACAGTATGGTGGAGTACTGTCATGTTTTTCGGGGAGATCATGATACTTTTTTCTACTCTGATGACAATCTTGGTACTTTATTATTCTTTGATAAAACGGACAATATTGTTGTGTGGGATGCGGCGGAAATTAAAAAAGGGTGCATTGCAGAATTTGGGGTATAATCAGAAAGTCAGCATAGGACAAAATACAGTTTTTGCAACAGAGCTCAGCTCCCTTTCTTTTAAAGAATCTTTGGAACTTTCAAGAAAAGATTATTTTATCATCGTTTCGATAGCCTGCATTGTGATTGTGGTTTTCGCAGTTTTGCTCGCTTTTTTTGCTTTTTTTCCAAAATCTGCGATTTTTTTACACAATTATATGCCTCTATTGTTTAAGGTTGGCGTTTTTGGCGTGCAGCTGCTGTTTTGGTTTTGTGCGTGTATTGTTGTTTCTTTACCTGTCATTTTAATCTTCCATAATCTCCTTCATTATGGCGTGAAAAAAACAGTGAAGGAATTAGAAATGTTTGTTTGAGAAGAGAATAAAAATGATGATTTCACATCAATGCGATAGGGGAAACAAGTGACTATTGTTATAAAATTTTTGGCTTTTTTAGGGGTCACCATCATTGCCATTGTAATGTTTATGGTTATGATCCGGCTTCCTTACCGGTTGATCAAACATATCAGGTTATCTTTTAAACTCGCTCAAGACTTGAAAAAGAGTACAACGCAAAAAAAGCAAGCCATACAACAATTGCGTAATGATCTGGGAGAAATGAAAAGACACAATCTCGCCCATAAGACCCTTGATGCGACAATGCGCTTTCTTAACTTCAAAGAATCTCTGCCTCTTTATTCAAAAGAATGTAAAATAATTCTTTTTATCCTTATTCTCTTTTCTGTTTTACAATCTGCTTTCTCTGTCGCAAATTTGGTATGGTGGAAGAGCGATATGGTCGGCGTTATCATGCAGCTGTTGAGCCTTCTATGGTTTGGGCTTCTTCTCTTTTTTCCGATCATTGGAATCATGTGCATAAAGTTAACGAGAAAATTGAACAAAATGCTTCAACAATTGAAAGAAGCAATACAACAACGCGATCAGGCAATTCGTATGCAGAACGTGGAAGGGGGGCAAAATGACGAGTAGTCTTATAACATTAATAGCCATTTCTTTCCTGTTCTTTACGCTCTTAAGTGTTTTAATGTGGGCGCCAATCGTTGTCATTTATTACCTGTTTATCAAGCGTGCGCGGCTTTATTGTCGCGTGAAAAAGGAACTGAAATGCGTGCTGAATGAACGTGATATTGCCTTAAAACAGATCTCCCCAAAATAAAAAGCAGCAGAATGTTTGATAAAAAGCAGCTTTCTCTTGTTTGGCAAGACTATAAAAAAATATTCTATCTTTCTACGGTCATGGCGACTGCTCCAATAGTTATAACTGTTGTCGTTAAGATATGGAGAGGGCAGGACTTTGTTTCTCTTGTCGTATTCGAGCCACTGGCATGGATGCTTGCCTGTACTTTTTTATTCTTACCGATTGTTTTTATTATGCGTTTTATCGTGACCCGTCAGTTGAACAAAATGATACGGCAATTAGAAGAAGAGGTTGAGCAGAAAGGAGCGCCCGTCATATTATACGATGTGAGCGAGGGGAAAGTGAGCGAGGGGAAAAAGTGAGCGAGGGAAAAAAGTGAGCGAGGGGAAAGTGAGCGAGGGAAAAAGTGAAGAGAGGCTTTTATTGCCATTAAGTATATTGCTTTTGACTTGTTCATTAAGGAGCATGGGGGACACTT
>NZ_JBHIRA010000004.1:0-141336 GCF_042196825.1 Bartonella sp. AC10YNML
CCTTTGAGAACACCTTTAAAACTCTTTGAAAAAAAATGAATTGGTACAAAACCTAGTGGCAAAATATACAAAACCTGCTGGCAAGCTACACTTTGAAAAAAAATGAATTGGTACAAAACCTAGTGGCAAAATATACAAAACCTGCTGGCAAGCTACAATGGTAGCGGAGGAGGGATTTGAACCCCCGACACAAGGATTATGATTCCTCTGCTCTAACCTACTGAGCTACTCCGCCAAAACAGATATATTACTGTAAACTATTTCATCTTTTGCGGATATAAGGGGTAGAATAGTAAGATGTCAAGCATCGTTTTGAAGCTTTTTTCTTGTTATTTTATTTTATCCTCGATATGTAAGTGTAGTTTTATATGATAAAGTAAGGTAAGGCGTAAAAATGGTGCCACGTGTAGCGGTTTTAGGATGCGGTCATTGGGGTGGAAATCATATAAAGACACTTCACTCTCTTGGGGCTTTAGCAGCAGTTTCTGATATTGATAGTGATCGTGCTGCCAGTTTTGCAACACTGTATGGTGTGGAGATTATTAAACCAGATGATCTTTTTGCTCATAGAGATATTGATGCACTGGTGTTGGCGCTGCCTCCACAATTTCACACGCAAAATGTGCTGCGTGCTGTTAAAAATGGTAAAGATGTTTTGGTGGAAAAACCAATAGCCTTGAATGTTTCTGATGCTAAACGCCAAGTTCAGGAGGCTGAGGCCTATGAGCGAGTTTTTATGGTGGGCCATATTTTGCGTTTTCATCCAGCTTTTGAAAAAATGTGTGAATTGGTGAAAAACGGAGATGTGGGAGATGTGCGATATATTTATTCTCATAGATTAGGCTTTGGAAAATTTCACACACACAGTGATGCTTTATGGGATCTTGCCCCTCATGATCTCTCAATGATTTTGGCATTGACAGGATGTGAACCTTCCGAAATTCGTGGTGAGGGCGCTGCTGTCGTTGATCAGATTTCTGATTTTTCTCATATTCATATGACTTTTCCAAATGGTGTGCGTAGTCATCTTTTTACTTCACGCTTGAGTTCTTATCGTGAGAGGCGTTTAATTGTTGTTGGAACAAAGGCTATACTCGTTTTTGATGATATGGAACCGTGGAGTCGTAAATTGGCAATGCACCATTTTGCCGTTTGGAAAGAAAATCAAGAGTGGGCTTTTAGCATGGATGAGCTGAATTACATTGATGTTTGTGAAGATTTGCCGCTTACTTGCGAATTACGGCATTTCCTTCATTGTATTGAAACGCGTCAATCGCCTCGTACAAATGGTGATGATGCTATTGCGGTTTTACGGATTTTAACAGCTGCTGATATCAATTATGATAGATAAAAGAGATAGGTAGCGCTTTTGCATTCTTGTGATGATCAATGGAGTTAATATGCAATTCATCGACCTTGGGGCGCAGCGTGCGCGTATTGAAGATAAAATTAATTCTGCAATTGCGCATGTAGTCGCTAGTGGTAAGTATATTTTGGGGCCAAAAGTAACAGAATTTGAAGAGAAATTGGCAGAATATCTTGGCGTTAAACATGTGATTGCATGTGCTAATGGAACAGATGCTTTGAAGATGCCTCTTATGGCTAAAAATATTGGTCCAGGGGATGCTGTTTTTTGTCCTAGTTTTACGTTTTCTGCAACGGCTGAAGTGGTTGCTTTGGTGGGGGCTAAACCTGTTTTTGTTGATGTTTTACCTGATACATTCAATATTGATGTTGAAAAACTTTCTCATGCAATTGAAATGGTAAAAAAAGAAGGACGTCTAAAGCCAAAAGCTCTTATTGCTGTTGATTTGTTTGGGCTGCCTGCTGACTATGTGCAAATTGCTCAAGTAGCAGCAAAGGAAAATCTTTTTGTGATTGAAGATGCTGCACAATCTATGGGCGGAAGAAGCGGTAATACTATGTGTGGTGCTTTTGGTGATGTAGCGGCCACAAGTTTTTATCCTGCAAAACCATTAGGATGTTATGGTGATGGAGGTGCTATGATGACCAATGATGATCATTTGGCAGAACTTTTACGTTCTATTTTGTTTCATGGTAAAGGTGAAACGCAATATGATAATGTCCGTATTGGTATGAATTCGCGCTTAGATAGCATTCAAGCTGCAATTTTATTAGAAAAGTTTGTTATCTTTGAAGATGAAATGCAAAAGCGTGTAGAAATTGCTCAACGTTATTCCGATGGCTTAAGAGATATTGTTACAGTTCCAGAAATAGGAGAAAATATTCGTTCTGCTTATGCACAATATACGATTAAGGTAAAAGAACGTGATAAACTAAAAGATTTTTTACAAAAAAATTATATTCCTACAATGGTTTATTATAAAACTCCTTTACATAAACAGCCTGCTTATAAACATTTTCCTTATGTCACAGATTCTCTTTCTGTTTCAGAGTCTTTAGGAGATTGTGTTTTAAGTTTACCCATGCATCCTTATTTAACGCAGAATGATCAGGATATGATTATTCAGAAAATAAAAGACTTTTATTATTCTTGAGAGAGTTCTTTTATCTTTAAAAATATGTAAAAGCTTTATGAATGGATCCATTTTAGAAAATATTTTTATTAGAGTGTGTGGCAAATGTTTTTAAGTATAATTGTCTGGACTCATGAAATGTTGTCTTTTAGGGCGGTGATATGATCAGCAAGGAGAACCAGCGAGACAAGAAGATGTTTTTTTTACAAAACGGCGTGGATTTAAGAAAATTTGTTCTTTCGTTTAGTGAGAAAGCCACGTTTAATAAAAAATATTTCGGTTATGAGAGCTCTTTGTTGATTTCACTCTTCATTTAAGGTGTTTTTAAAGACAACTTATTTAAGGGGGACTTGGGAGAGAAGCTTTATTTTTTGGCGAATACGTGATGCTAGGTCATTTTTGCTTTTGGATTTTTGAATCAATGTGTTGATGGGTGATGTATTCCCCTCTTGTAGTGCTATGTGAGCTGCCAATGTTGCTGCAAGTTCTTTTGTTTCTTCTCGGAGTTCTTCTAGCAGTTGCTGGTTAGCGGTCATGTCCAGCTCATGAGTTTGGATTTTTTGTAAGCGTTGCTGATAGTGTGCGACTTTTTCACGCATCATTTGTCTTTCCTTTGGAAGTGTGTAGTGTGGCGATATTTTGTTTGATTGCTATCGCTTCTTTGGTGAGAGTATCTTTTGTGGGGAGGCATAGCCGATAAAATTGTTCTGTTACTTGGCTCAGTTGTATTTTTTGTTGGACATATTTTTTTTGCAAAAATTCGTACTTTTTTTGGTTGTTTGCTAATTCTACAGCATGTTGTGCACGAAGAAAATCGTGATTTGCTTCTATTTCCGCGAGTGATAATGGCATTTTCGCACAAACATCTTTATACGCAAAATGAACGGCTTTACGCCAAATAAAAGGAGATAAAAGCACCAGTAACCAGGAAGTAAAAGCAACTCCAAGTATAAAAAAAAGAAATGATTGAATAAGCATAATACCCCTTTTCAAATAAGAAACCGTTTAAAACGGATTCCATGTCGGTTTAGGTGTTAATTTTAAATATCCTATATTGATACCAAGGCGAGCGCCGACTCCTGTACGTATTGGGATTAACAAGGTATTATGGTATTTGAGGACATGAAAACCAACACCTGCAATTAAATAGGCCGAACCTGAAATACCTCCATAGCGTCTCCATAAATTATTTATGCCATTAAGATTGTAAACTAAGATCATTAAACGGGAGCCTTGTCCGCCAAAATCCCATCCTACTGAGGGACCTTGCCAAAAAACTTTATGTTGACCATAGCTTTTGGTAAAAACCATTCCTTCGCCATAGGTTAATCCAGCAAAAAAGGCACCAGAAGCTTCTTCTCCTAAAATATAGGCATTGGGATAACCGTATTTTGAAAAAATATTTTGAATTGCAACAGCCAGACCACTGGCTGTTTTTCCAAAAAAGATATGACCAGAATCAATAATTTCTTGGAGTGAATAATGAGGTTCGTTTTGCTCTATTGGTTTTAGTCGAGCTTGTGTAGTGTTTATGGTGATGAATAAAAGGAAGATTAAAGATATAATATTTTTGTACCAGTATTTGAGCAGAGAGAGAGCCATAGAGTTTTCTCCTTTTATTAGTGATAAACAAAAAGATAATATTAGAATTTTCATTCTATTCAAATAAAAAATAAGATATAAGGTTATTTAAATTCTTGAATTTATTTCTAAATTTTTTAGCATGATTGTTAATGTTTCCTATTATGCATCAGATGTTAAGAGTTTTTCTTTAAAATAAAGTTTGTTTTTTTGAATCTAGGAGTTTTCAATCATTATGACGTTAGATATTTTTTTGAAGCCTATGGATCTTGCTGCTTTGCTTTGTAGTCGTATTTGCCATGATTTGATTTCACCTGTGGGGGCTATTCAAAATGCAATGGAGCTTTATGATGAAGGAGGAGCTGAAGAAGATGCTTTACAATTGGTGCGTTTATCCGTTGCGAGTGCTGCTGCACGTCTACAATTTGCGCGATTAGCTTTTGGTTTTGCTGGTGCAAGTGGAGGACAAATAGATACACGGGCTGCAGAGCAGGTTGCTCAGCAATATATGAAAGAAGAAAAAGCAACTTTAAAATGGCAAACTTCTTCTTTATTGTTAGCAAAAGATGAAGTTAAACTTTTGCTTAATTTATTATTGATTGCAAACGCAACAGTTTCTCGTGGTGGTGAAATTGTTGTTATGATTTTGCAAGAAGAAAATAAACGTTCTTTTCGATTTGAGATTTTCGGTAGAACTCTCCGTATACCCCCTCACTTTCTTGCGTTATATCATGGAGAAGTTCAAGAAGAGCTTGTTGATGCACATGTCATCCAATTTTATTACACAATGTTGCTTGCTCAGATGACAGAGATGAAAATAAATATTGATGAAAGTGATGGTTGTATTGTTTTAGAAAGTGTAAAAAAGCTTTGAATAAGAGAGAAGCGCTTAAGCTGTGTTGGGAAAAGTGGCTTCGATTGAACTTATGAGTGATAAGGTTATATGTGTAAATTGGGTGTGGTTACTTCTTAAGCTTTAAGCGCTTTCTATATGAGATTTTTTGTGTGCGAGTCTCTACTTTTAAAAGAGAAAAGATCTCGGAAAAAATCTCGGCCCGCTACACTCCGAGATTTTACAATGTGCATGTTCACTGCTTAAGCGGTTTTTCGTACGTTCTCTTCAACTGGATCACGTAATACATAACCACGTCCCCAAACTGTATCAATGTAATTTACACTGGAAGAGACTGCTTCCAATTTTTTCCGCAATTTACAGATAAAAACATCGATAATCTTTAGTTCTGGTTCATCCATTCCACCATAGAGATGATTGAGAAACATTTCCTTGGTAAGGGTGGTACCTTTGCGTAAAGAGAGAAGCTCTAACATTTGGTATTCTTTACCGGTTAAATGAACAGGGCGCCCTGCAACTTCGACAGTTTTTGTGTCAAGGTTAACGGTGAGATCTCCGGTAACAATAACCGATTGTGCATGCCCTTTTGAACGACGAACAACTGCATGGATACGTGCAATGAGCTCATCCTTATGAAAAGGCTTCGTCATATAGTCGTCTGCTCCAAAGCCAAAACCACGAACCTTGTCTTCAATGGCATTCATACCAGAAAGGATTAGGACAGGAGTTTTTATTTTTGCCAACCTTAGAGTCCGCAAGACATCATACCCTGACATGTCAGGCAAATTCAGATCAAGCAAAATGATATCATAATCATAGAGTTTTCCCAAATCGATACCTTCTTCACCCAGATCAGTGATATAAACATTAAAGTTAGCCGACTTTAACATCAACTCAATGCTTTGAGTAATTGCTCTATCATCTTCAATTAATAATACGCGCATTTTAGATCCCTCACTTTGCTCCTTCACGAATCATAAGGAGCATTTCTATTTTATATCAGTTAGCAAAACCACTGTTATAAAAACAATTCATTAAATCAAACACTTATAACAAAGCGTTTATGAACATTTCAGTAGTACGCGTAACAATCACTACTAAATTCCCCACTATCCATGATAGTGGTTAACAAAATATTTTTATTTTTGAAAGAGGCTACAAAATTATTTTAGAAAAATCCTATATTTTTTAACATAATAAAAAAGGAGGACTTTTTTATAAACTTTAACTTAAAAAAAAATTGTAAAAGAGCTTTATAAATTACTTTTTTACAATTTCAGTGTTTATTTACTGAGCTTTAAACCTCTTCAGTTTATAATGGGGGAAAAGTTAAAGAAATAGTTATTACTCTTTAAAGCAGATTGTATTTTCAGATGCTTTAATGAAAGGCAGAAATTATTATAATTTCAAGTTAATAGACTGTTTTTGTCGGATAGATATATAACTAAAAGATATTTATTGGGTGTAAATGCGAGTTTTGAGTTGGCGCAATCAAGGAGTAGTGAGTATGAAGCCACGAGAAAATATGGTGCGATTGAGGATGTTTCAAGTGCGTGGAAAGCGCCGTGAAATTGCACAGCTTGAGATGATGATCGCAGAATTTGAACGAATGGTGTTAGAGTTGGAAGCACAGATTACTCATGAAGAACGTAAATCTGGAAACAATGATGTTCACCATTTTGCTTATTCTGCTTTTGCGCGTGCAGCGCGGCAAAGACGTGATAATCTGATCAATTCAATTCGTGATTTAGAACTTCAAAAAACAAATGCTGAAATTGCTCTCCATGAAGCTAATACAGAGCTGCAACGTGCACAGCTTTTGGAAGCACGAGAAAAGAAGATTGCTGCGGATGATAAGGATATTTTGATTCAATCTAATTCAATGGTTGGCTAATTTAATGGCTGGATGATAAAAGCAATTATTGAAAAATCCATTCTTTCAGGTTTATCTTTTGGATATAGTATAAAACAGCCAAACTTTTATCAAGTTTAGCTGTTTTATGGATTGCTTTATGTTATTAATCAATGGCAACTTAATGCCTGTAGTGTTGAATCTTGGTTGTTCGTAATCCCGCTAAACCGTGTTCATCGATTAAACTTTGCCATGAAAGAAATTCTTCTACAGTCAAAGTATAACGGTGGCACGCTTCGTCAAGACTTAATAATCCACCTCTGACAGCCGCAACAACTTCAGCTTTGCGACGAATCACCCAGCGCCGTGTTGTTTGCGGCGGTAGGTCGGCAATTGTAAGCGGACTTCCATCTGGCCCAATAACATATTTCATTTGTGTTTTTATCAAGTTGCTCATTCGTATCCTCTACCTTTAGTCAAGGACTTGATTCGTTTATAGAGCATGAAATTTAAAAAAGAGCTAAAAGCGCTGAAAGAAAAAATTAATAAAGTGATTGGGTATGTAAAAAGAAGCTCAAGTTGAAGTGTTAGAAGAGATTCTTGCAATATTTTACTGGATTTTTCAAAAGAGAAAAAAGGTTTTCTAAAAGGATTTCTCCTAAACAATTACCATTATGCCTTATTTCCATCATTCTTTTTTTGTTTGCAGCAGCTTTTTAGAATGTGATGCTATGGTTGTGGAAAGGATAAAAAAACAATATAAAGAGCAATTAATAGTATAAAAGTGGCAAAGAATGCGCATCAGAATATTAATAATAGATGGGTATCCATTAAAGAGAGCATTAAATAGAGAATGAATACATGTTTTTAAACAGCCTTGATTTACCAGGACAACCTGAGGATTCTCGCATTGTTGTTGCAATGTCGGGGGGGGTTGATTCATCGGTTGTTGCAGGTCTTTTGAAAAAGGAAGGGTATAATGTTATTGGCATTACGTTGCAGCTTTATGATCATGGGGAAGCAACGCATCGGGTGGGGGCGTGTTGTGCAGGACAAGATATTGAAGATGCTCGTCGCGTCGCAGAAACACTAGGAATACCGCATTATGTTCTTGATTATGAAAAGCGCTTTCGCGAAGCTGTTATTGATCCTTTTGCAGAAAGTTATGCTCATGGAGAGACCCCAGTACCATGTATTGCATGTAATCAAACGGTTAAGTTTGCTGATTTATTAGCAACGGCACGCGAATTGGGGGCAGATGCTTTGGCTACGGGACATTATATTCGTTCGCGTTCCCACGGAGCGCATCGAGCACTCTTTCGTCCTCTCGATAATGATCGTGATCAGAGTTATTTTCTCTTTGCAACGACACAAGAACAGATTGATTATTTGCGTTTTCCACTTGGTGACCTTCCAAAAGCCCGCGTTCGTGAAATGGCAGCAGAAATGGGCTTTGTGGTTGCCAATAAGCATGATAGTCAGGATATTTGTTTTGTTCCACAAGGAAAATATTCAGATGTTATCGCAAAACTGCGTCCAGAAGCAGCTAATCCTGGCGTTATTGTCCATATTGATGGAAAGATTTTAGGTAAACATTCGGGAATTGTTAATTATACTGTTGGTCAACGTCGTGGTATTGGGGTGTCAACGGGTGAAGCGCTGTATGTGATTTATCTCGATGTGGAAAATGCACGTGTTATTGTTGGACCGCGTGAAATGTTAGAAACGCATAAGCTTTTTTTACGTGATGTGAATTGGCTTGGTGATGAACCGTTAGATAATTTCCCTTCTCAAGGTATTGAGGTGGCTGTAAAGGTGCGTTCAACGCGTCCTCCTCACCTTGCGCGCTTACATTATAAAGAAGGTATTTTTTCCGTTGATCTGTTGGAATGTGAAAATGGTGTGGCACCAGGGCAAGCTTGCGTTCTTTATGATGGAAATGGTCATGAGGCGCGTATTCTTGGGGGAGGATTTGTAACACATTCAGAACGTGCGGCCGATACTGAAATGATGTTGAAGCGCGTTTTATGCAATCTTGAAACAAAAGATTCTGTTTCCTCAGAACTAAAAACAACAGCTTTATAAAGCATAGTGAATTGATTTATAATGATATTTTTTAATCTTAAACTTGAATGAGAGACTTCCGGAAAATTTTCTCATTGAAAGTTTATTTTATGATTGAATCCATCAAAATTATATCTTCTGCATTTCATAAGCGGGGTTAGGGTGTGGAAAATGATTATAAAGAAAATGTGAAAATGTTTTTTATCAATGTTTTCAAAGGCTAGGGAACGGTAATATTATTGGAGACTGGTAGATAACACACAACATTGGATATGTTCTATAACTTGAAGTGTTATCATCTTTAGGGGTCAAAGTTAGTAAAATGGGCAAGTGCAATACCTGAGGCTGTGGCAACATTAAGGCTGTCAAAACCGTCAGTCATGGGAATACGTAAGGTGTTTGATTGTTGTAGTATATGGGGTGGTAAGCCATCGCCTTCTGTTCCAAAAATAAGTGCTATTCTTTTGGTTTTGTTGGCTTGTTTGAGAGTGTGTGAGGCAGAAGGGGAGAGTGCATAAAGATGAAAGTTTTCATCGTTTAGAGCAGCTATAATGTCATCTATATCAGCGTTTTGCGTATAGGGTACTTTTAAAGCAGCGCCGGCAGAAACTCTTATTGATTTGCGATAAAGTGGATCGCATGAGGTTTTGTCGACAATAATGCCATTACTGGCAAAGGCTGCTGCATTACGAAAAATTGATCCCATATTATCGTGATTCGAGATACCACATAAAACAAGAATCAAAGCTTTTTCTGGAAGATATTGTAAAAAACTTTGTAAGGATGGCAGTATTTTGCGTTTACCAATACCCAGAACACCACGATGAACATGGAAGCCGGTGATATTATCCATAACTTTTTGTGGAACGCAATAAATGGGACATAGGGGCTGTGTTTTTTCTAAAAGCGGTAGAAGTCCAGAGAGACGGTTTGCTACGATGAGCAGTGAGATGGCAGAAAACTCTTTTGAGTGTAGTAATGCGGACAATGTTACTTTGCCTTCAGCAATAAATTGATGTTGCCGTCCAACAAGATCTTTTTCACGGATATTATGATAGGCTTTTAGGCGTGGATCATCTGTTTCATTGATTGTTATGATATTCAAATGCATGGCGAGATTTTTAATGTTTTTTTCTTATGATTTCCAGATATTTGAATTTGTTTTATTTTAAAAAAAAGAGATAAAAAAATATTTTTTAAAACTTATGGTAGAATTTGTATTGACAATATACAACCATAGGTATACTGTAAAAGTACTGATACGGAATCATATATTTTTCTTGTATCGGATGCAGTGTCTTGGGTCCCCGCTATTTCCCAAGTTCTGTATGCCCTTAATTTCTAAGGGAAAAGAATCTGGGTCCCCAATGCCCAGATTCTTTTTTTTTGAGGGTAATCATTGTTCTTCTTTTTATATCTAAATTTTTTAGTAAATCATATTTTAAAATCCAGTTGACCTGTAAGGTTACCGTAGAGTGCTAAGATATTTTTTCTAAGGTGCAAAGATGGCTTATAATGCACATCATAAGACTAAAAAAATGCATGATTATGATAGATTTGAGCAAAAACAAGTTTTTCGTTTATGAGAAGTGAGATGGCTTTAAGTTATTCAGAAAACGATTAATAATGAAGGTTATGTGTTTGATTGCTCTTGGGAAAGCTCTTCTTTCTATTATTTTCTCTCTTCTTTATTTATTGGTGCTGTTCGTGTAACTGAGCAGTTTTTACGATAATAATGGTGAGCTGAAGCGTTTATTGTATGATGAAGCTTCTGTAATATTGAGGAAAGATCGTCGTTATGCCAAAAGTATAATGATATGGTTGAAAATATTAATTCCCTATTTCGTGAAGAAAAGGATGAGGTTCATGGATGTAAAAATCAATATACAAAGCTTAACTTTATACTCTATTTTTATTGCGTGTATTGTTTTTGCTTTGAAATATTGGGCATATCACATCACAGGTTCGGTTGCACTTTATTCTGATGCATTGGAATCAATCGTTAATATCCTTGCATCATTGGCAGCATGGTGGGCTGTTAAAGTGAGTATGAAGCCAGCAGATCATGATCATCCCTTTGGGCATCATAAAGCGGAATATTTTTCCGCAATTCTTGAAGGGGTACTCATTATTATTGCGGCAATTGTTATTTTAAGAGAAGCATGGATAGCTCTTTCGACCGTTAAATTGTTGCAGAAACCTGGAATATGGCTTGCTATTCATCTTATTGCAACTGTCATAAACTGTATGTGGGGAATGGTTCTTATTGGGCAGGGAAAACTCCATCGCTCACCGGCTCTTAAAGCTGATGGAGTACATTTTATAACAGATGTTTTTACGTCGCTTGCAATTTTAATTGGTTTGATTGCCGGTTTTGTCGGAGGATGGGGAGCTTTAGATCCAATTTTAGCGATAATCGTTGCCGTTAATATTCTCTTACAGGGCTGGAAGGTGATTAGAAATGCTGTTCAGGGATTAATGGATGTTGGTGTTGAATTGAATGAAAGCATGCGGATTCGGGAGCTGATTTCTGCAAATGCATCGGGTGCGCTTGAGGTCCATGATTTGCGGACGCGTGTTGCTGGGAGGGTTACTTTTATAGAGTTTCATTTGGTTGTGCCTTCTGTAATGCAGGTAGGAGAAGCACATAAAATTTGTGATAAAATCGAAGCTGTTCTTCAAAAAGAATTTGATAATGTACGTATTTCTATTCATGTCGAGCCTGAAGATGAGGCAAAATTGCCTCCCGGTACAACGGTAATCCCTTTTATATAAAAAGATTTTTCAAATTGTCTGTTATGTTAGACTGTTTTTTTATGATGGGGTGATTCATATCTCTCGAAAATACAATGATGCTCTTTCGTTGATTTAATTTTTGCATTAATCAAGTATACAAGGTTAAACAGAGTATTTAAGGCAAGATTTATTCTATGTCGTTAAAACACTGCCATTTAAGGTGTGGTGAGATAAGGCATATAAAGTTTGATCTATTAAGTGTTTCTAGAGTATGGAGTAAATATTCAAAATAGGATTTGCCGGTGTATTCTTTTGTAAGTGAATCTCATGAAATGGTTAGCAGCTTAAATTCACTTAAGAAAACGGATTGTTTACAGACTGTCAGGAGTAGATGTTTCATTGCTTAGGGAGAAGAGGAGTGAAGCCTTCGTAATAAGTTTAATGAGATTTAATTGTAAATTTTATATAAAAGTTATGAATAGAATTTTAAAGTTTGTGATCATAGATTAATCATCATTATTGTTGCTAATAAATGTGTTGTTTTATCGATACAATGTGTTCTGTTTTGAGTGTTCTTTATTACATGAAGGATAGGGACACATTAAAGAATGAAAAAACAAAAAATAATGCCCATATCTCTACTCTTTAAAGGATATTATTGTCGTTGCTGTAGAAAATCGCAAAGCTGGACTAAAGAATGATGCTAAAGATAGAGACTGGTTTTTAATTGATACTTTCATATTTTTATTTCAATCTGGCATCAAAATTTTACAAGGACTCGTACAGTACTGGTGCATTTTGATCATAAATATGCTGCTATATCAGGGCTATTTTAATTTATAGACAACAACAAAAAGAAAAGACTTTATAAGGAAAACAATGCTATAAAGTCAAAAATTTATACGCAATAAATTAGAGAGGTAGATCGAATTTTTATAAAATACTTTATAGACAATAACCAAACATATCTGGCTTTACTTTTACTTATATTTACAAACATTCGTTTGTGTATTTTTCGTTATATTTGTAAAGATCAGATTAGCTGTAATCTATAGATAACTTTTGGTTGAGAATATGAAAAGAAAGCGTGATACTATAGTAGAGTTTTTTCTGTCTTTATCTTTCAATAAGTAAAAGTGATTACAAATTCGTAATTTCTCCAAAAATGATTTTGTCATACCTATAAACAAAGTTAGATCAAAACGACTTTTTTCTCTTAAAACTGTAAACAAATATATTGTATCCGGATAGCTTGAACGAAGTTAGATGTTTGCCGGAATAACGACAGTATATATTTTAAGAATAGAGAAGATATTCCATATCGCTATGATGTTATTCAAGGGCTCTTAAAACGACGATTCCTGGTGTTTTTGCAACATAATCCATAAAAGGGGTATCGACGACTTTTTCATTTTCTTTGTGTGAAGGAGCATGTCGTAACATTGGCCCTTTATCTGTCATGATAAAGAAACTTACATGTGTTACATCCAATCCAGCAAGTTTTGCATAAATGCCAATGAAATCCCCTGATTTTAAACGGCTTATAACCTCTTCATTAATAAAGTTACTTGGAATATACGTTATTGTGCGTTTCACAACTGGAAGTCCAGGAAGATAGCGTCTATCATCAGCTTTTTTATTGAGATATTTTTCTACGCTGACTGCATGAGGACTTATTTCAGCGGTAATATCAGTGGCGAGTTTATATTCTCTATAAGCCCAGTCTGTAAAAAAATGTTTTCGGTTTAAAAAGTGAACATTACCCTTAATGTAACGCGTTTTTATGATGTTATTTATGAATTCTTTTGGGGTTGTTGATTTGCGCAATGCTTCAATATAATCCATACAAATGAAGTTATCTAAGCTTCTAAAATCAATAATCAGTTTTTCTGGTGTATTTTCTGAGCCATGTAACATATGGGCTTTGTAAGGTGTTCCTAAAAAAGCTTCAGAAAGAAAGTCAATCATGGCTCCTTTTTCGTGATCATTTATTTCTGAACGTTTTTTGAGAAGAGCATTTAATTTATTTAAAGTATAGGGATCTAGCTCTACGCTGGTTGTTTGTTGTGTTTCTATTTTATTTTCTATCCCCCCCTCTTGTGAATAAGAATTTTCGACATCACGTCCTATCACTAACATTAAAGTGATAATTAATAGGGATATTTTTCGCATTTTATACACCATTTTTGAATTTAACAGTTTATGGACAACACGTACTAAAAGAACTGTTTTCTTATGCTTATTAGCATTTAAATGTAATAATAACATATAATCTTGATTTATTCAATAAATATAAACAATTTTTACAGTATTAATATATTTTTACTATGATTATTAAAGTTTTAAATGATTATATGGTATTGATGTATCTAATAGAGTTTATGTTTTAAAAATTAGCAGTATGATAAGTGATAATAATGTATTATAAAATTAATCATAATATCTCCAAAGTTATTTTAATACTCTATGTTTTACTATTAATTATTCATGATTTATTATCATAAATATTTTTTCATTTAATATAAAAGATATTCTTATATTTTGATAATGATATATCAAGTAAAAAATAATTTTATATTTTTATCTTGACTCTTTTTGTAATTTTTACTTTGTTATTATATTATATGTAAAAAATATACGGTATAGAATACTTTTAAAAGGAAAAGGGAGTTAAAATAGAGCGGGGGAGTCATTGTATGCGTAAAATAGTGTGTATGTTATGCAAGACCAAATGCTCAATCCGAAATTTGTTCAGCGTGGGCTCATTTTAGTGTTCATCACTTTATTGTTAGATATTCTTTGTATTGCGATCATTTGTCCTGTTTTGCCTGAATATTTTTCTCAGTTAACTGGAAAAGATGTCAGTGCATCTTTTGTAGAAAGAGGAAAATTACTTGCTGCTTACTCAGTGATGCAGTTTTTGTTTGCTCCTGTTATTGGTAATCTCTCTGATCGTTATGGTCGTCGTCCTATTTTGCTTGTCTCTATTATCTGCTTTGCTCTTGATAATCTCATATGTGCTATAGCATGGAGCTATTCTATGTTATTTATCGGGCGTCTTTTATCGGGGATAAGTGGCGCTAGTTTTGCAACTTGTACAGCTTATCTTGCCGATATATCCGATGATAAAACCCGTACGCGCAATTTTGGTCTGTTAGGCGTTGCATCCGCATTGGGGTTTATTTTAGGATCGTTTATTGGTGGTTTTTTAGGTCAGTTTGGTCCGCGTATTCCGTTTTATTTTGCTGCTGGTTTTTCACTCATTAATTTTATTTTTTCTTGGGCTATGATTCCAGAAACTCTTTCTTTATGGAATAGGCGCTTTTTTGATATTAAGCGGGCAAATCCCTTAGGTGCTTTTTGGCACCTGAAACAATATCCGATGGTTCTTTGGGTATTATTGGTCTTTTTTCTTTATTGGTTTGCGGAATCTGTATGGTTAAGCATTTGGGCGTTCATTGCAAAAGAACGCTATGATTGGAGTTCTTTTTCTATTGGGATCTCCTATAGTGTTTTTGGAATAGGCCAATTTATTGTAGTCGCTCTCATTTTGCCTTATTTTTCTAAACGATGGAGTGATTGGCATATTGTTATAGTGGGGCTTTTGTTTGCCTCCGTTGCTATGCTGGGCTATACATTTGCGACGCAGGGGTGGATGGTTTATATGGTTTGTGCGTGCACAATGCTTGAATATCTTGTTCAGGCACCTATACGTGCTATTGCTTCAGCGCAGGTACCAACAAATGTACAAGGAGAACTGCAAGGAGCAATGACATCTGTTATTTCGTTAAGTTTAATATTTGGTTCTGTTTTTTATGTGTTTCTCTTTGAATGTTTTACAGATAAAAATGCACTGTTTTATTTTTCTGGTGCTCCTTTTATAGGAGGTTTTTTGCTTCTTGTCATTGCAACGGTCATTTTTGCCTTGCGGGTACGTTAATGTGTTGAGAGGGGCTGGTATGTACTATTTTGCTAGAGAATGCACAAGATAAACAAAATGTATCATTTTATAGGCAGAAAGTTTTTTGTGTTATTTGTTTCACAAAGTGTTGTATAAAATATCGATATATCCTTTTCATTTAGTGAAAATAGTTTTTTTTATTTTGTCATATTGTTTGTATAGGGGAGCCCGTATTTTTTCTATTGCTTGCAAATTAATATTCAGTGCTAATGCAGCAGCATATTGAAAACAAAGATTAAAATGTATCTGAGTTAGATGTATCAGTATTGTATGAACAATTCCAAATTTTATAGGGCAAATTGGAAGTAAAATATTGCTTATATTTGTTGGCATTACTTCTAAAATCAAAAGAAAACCTCATTTTGGAAGAATATAAAGTTGTAAAATTGAAAAGATTTTTTCTGTTTTGCTATTACTTTTTTATTCGGCTTTACAGTTTTCAAAACCATCTACGGCAATATCTTTTAAAAAGTAGAGATTTGTTGCATTGCCTCACAATTTAATTTTTTTATTCTTTAGTAGGAATTATACTTCTCATGCACAATATAATTCTTAAAATTGTATTGTGAATCCAATATTTATTTGAAGGTTAGACACTTTACTCTTTTTAAAAATAGTTTTTATCGACACACTTATCTTGCTTGGGGGGGGAAAAGCCAATGATTTTGATGGATACGACCTTAAGAGAAGAGGAATGAGAAAAATTTAAGCTATTCAGTGCGCTCTTTTTAGTTTCAGAATGATAAATAAGAATATTTATTCAATAAGTTGTAGGTATAAAAATAATATAATTGTGCGTAGGAAGATAATATAATTTAAAGGAGAGAAGCTAAAAGGTGAGGCTTTTTATTTTAAGATATTTTTTTATAATTCATAATGAGATCACTAAAATGCTGAAAGAGGTAGTGGCTATCTTGTGGTCCCGGAGAAGCTTCGGGGTGGTATTGAACAGAAAAAACAGGTTTTCCAATGATTCGAATACCACAGTTTGAACCATCAAAGAGAGAAATATGTGTTTCTTGAACATGTTGTGGTAAAGAGGTAGAATCTACGGCAAAACCGTGATTCATCGATACAATCTCAACTTTTCCAGTGTTAAGGTCTTTAACTGGGTGGTTGGCACCATGATGTCCTTGGTGCATTTTCACGGTCTTTGCACCAACCGTAAGAGCGAGAAGTTGATGACCAAGACATATTCCAAAAACTGGTAAATTATGATCAATTAATGTTTTGATTGTTGGAACGGCATATTGAGCCGTAGCTGCGGGGTCTCCTGGTCCATTAGAAAGAAAAACGCCATCAGGGTTCATTGCCAGAATTTCTTTTGCAGTTGTGTGGGCAGGTACAACAGTAATGCGGGCTTTTTGTGTTGCCATAAGGCGAAGAATATTGCGTTTAATACCATAGTCAATGGCAATGATATGAAGATTGTGCACATTGTTTGTACCGTATCCTTTATTCCAACTCCATGTTTTTTCATCCCATTGCATTGATGATTGAGATGTCACATCTTTCGTAAGGTCAAGATTGACGAGACCATGCCATTTTTGCGCACGCCTCTTTAAAGAAGGAATATCAAAATTTCCATTAGCATCATGTGCAATGACAGCATTTTGTGCACCTTTTTCACGAATAAGAATTGTGAGCGCACGTGTGTCAATACCACAAAGTGCAATAATTTTACGCGTTTTAAGCCATTGATTAAGATTTTCATTGGCACGGTAATTTGAGGGATTTGTAATGTCTGCCTTGAAAATAGCGCCAACAGCACCATGACAATTGAGAGGAGAGAGATCTTCAATATCTTCGCTATTTGCCCCTACATTTCCTATATGAGGAAAAGTAAAATTAACGATTTGTTGTGTGTATGACGGGTCGGTGAGGATTTCTTCATAGCCTGTGATGGCGGTGTTAAAACACACTTCAGCTTCAGCGATACCTGTAGCACCTGCTCCTTTACCTTCAATAATGGTTCCATCTGCTAAGACTAAGAGGGCTGTAGGTTTTTTGATACTCCAAGGGTGGCTGGGTGAAGTTGTTTGTATCATAGTATGTATCCACAATTTATTCCCTGAAAGGTATAATGATCAACTTTACACAAAAATCATACCTTTAACAGATGCTGTGTATATTATTCTGGTAACGTTTCGCTTGAAGTAGGCAGTATAAGTACATTCAATGAAGAGGTAAAGTCTTGTTTTAGCTTTTCGAAGATCGAGTCCTTAATTATTTTTTTATCCTCCATTGCAAGATGGATAAAGATTGGTTAAAAGGCATCTTCTTCTTGAACAAAATTGGATAAACTTATGTTGCGTAACCAGATTGATGGGGCTCTTAGGGCTGCTTTGAAAGCGCAAGATAGTGCGCGTCTTGCTACACTTCGTTTAATGAATGCTGCAGTTAGGGATCGTGATATCCTTTATTATGATGAAGGGAAGCTAGAAGTGGATGATCAGCAGATACAGTCTGTTTTCACTAAAATGCTTCAACAGCGTGAAGAATTGATGCGAGCCTATAAAGAGTCTGGTTGCTTGGAATTGGCAGAGAGAGGACAAGCAGAAATAGAAGTTATTCGTGAATTTCTTCCCTATCAACTTAAGGAGATGGAAGTAGAACAAGTTCTTTGTGAAGCTTTGGCACAAACAAAGGCTGAAAAATTACGCGATATCGGTAAGGTGATGGCATGGCTTAAGGAACGGTATGCGGGGCAAATGAATTTTTCTAAAGTGTGCAATAGTCTTCGTAAGAAATTGCAATAGATCTTGTTAATTCAAGGGGATTGGAAAATATTTTTTATTGTGCGTCGCCTTTGTAAGTTAGTAGGATGTTAATAAATTTCATTTATTTTGTACACACATACTATTATCAAAAAAATAACTTTTTGATATCAACTAAACTTTTTAGGCTCTCATAGAGCAATGAAACATCTTTTATGTATTATATTTTCTGTTTTTCAAAGCTGTTAGACCATTAAAAAACAAAAATATTATAGAGTTTTTACTTTTTTAAAAAGATCTATTGTCAGCACTGTTAAAAATTTCAAAATAGGATGATTAAGCTAATTGATACAGATTTCCAATTTTGGAGAGTGTATTATTGTCTTTTTTGCTGTTTCAAAGCATTTTTTTGATAAAGAGTTTCCGTATTTTAGAGTGGTGATTATTCAGCAAGAAATTTAAATATAGATGGTTTTATCAATATGGTGTGTATCTTTTTAATTCAAGTACTGGTTTTAATGATAAGAAAATCAAAACTTTAAAACGTTTTTTCTAGGGAAGAGATTTTTAAGTTGAGTTTATGAAATAAAAAGATCTTTTGAAAAGAAGCCTTTGTTTGTAATGTGTTCTTGAGATAATTTTGAAATTCTTTTCTCTGATTAAATCCCTTATAAGCTATATAAAATCTATAAATTATGCAGAATCAAATGAGTAACCTCTATTTGTGGGGATACAGTGGTGAATCTGTTAAAAATAGTTCAGTTAGCAACAATGGCTTATCCGTTAACCGCAAGCGGGAACGACGTGCCCATAGCGCACCTTGTTGACCAATATGAATGTAATCGCGGGTTAATTTGTCATTGTTAAATAAATAATGTCCTAGAGGTACAGTTCCCAAATGCATTAAGGCTTGATTGTGTAGGAGGGTTTCTTGTGGAATTACAGTGCGTCCAAGGAGCCAAGGTTTATTATCTCCCATTAATATGACTTCACGTAGCCAATAACGCGCACTTTCGGGGATATGCTCTGCTTCTTCTGTTAATTTATCTCGCGTAATAAAACATTCGCGTTGTGGTTGAACTTGGAGGCAGGTACAATATTTCTTTAATCGAAGCGTCATTGAGCCCGATTCCATGAGCCAATTGCGAACGTTTTCTGGTATTGGAGGACTTTGATCAGAAAACCACTTTAGAGGTGGTAAGATGGAATCTTCAAGATAAGACATCGTTTTACTCCACAGCTAAAGTCTTATTCCATATGTTATGTTGGGTTAAATAGATAGCTCTATTGTAATACAAGGAGTATAAAAGCAGCAAGATTTTAACAGGAAGATATCAAAGGGAAAATCGAAAGCAAAGGTCTTTAAAAGAAGATATGCAGGAAGTATATATTATAGGATTATTTTCATTTAAAAAAGTAAAATAAAGTATTATGTTTTGTTCAAGGCGCTTTCACAATGTGTTACGGAAATTTCTTTATCGCATGAGAGCAATGGGAAAAATGTTTCGTGCTTTAAAATTCGTTTGTAACACATATAAAGAAGAGCTAAAAATTCATCTATGCAAGATGATATAAAGAGGAAGTTTTAAGAGGAACAAAACTTTATTTTATACTTTAGAAAGTGAAGAGATATTCAAATCTTTTGAATTGAGATGTAAAGGTGATCGTATTCTTTATAATAAAGAAGTTTATATTAATGCATATATTTTTATAAAATTTAAAATATATTATATTGTTAAAATTTTGAAATATTACATCACATAATATGTAGTAATTCTATAATAAAGTTATATTAATATTATTCATGTTTACTTATATATTTTTATTATTAAAAATAAATTAAAAACAAATCATAATTTAAGTGTTATATTTATTTTAGATACTATTTTATTTCACAGATTAGGAAAAATTTCTTTATCATTTTGTTCTTGCCATCTCTCTTTATTTCTTAAGATGCAAAAAAGCTCTTCGAGTTTTTCGGTAAAAAGGGTATTGTTGATAAAGTGTATAGGTATTAAGCATTATACGGTAGAATCTTTAATCATCGTTAGTGATTTTTGTAACCTTATGAATTGTTATTACAGTGAGATAAGCTGGATTTGCGCACGTGGTACAAAAATAAGTTCGTATTTCGTTAAAGTAACGCAACATATCTTTCCTGATATGCGTAAGTTTATATAGGTATGAAATGGTGCGTTATAAAGTTCTTTACTGCATTTGGTTTTATAATACGGTGATGGTGTATGCCTAAAATCGCAGCTTAAGCATCTCACCATCATATCAAAATTGGTAACAACAAGTTACAAGGGAATATTTCAAACTCTGCTAGTTGTTTCCTAGTTTTGTATTGAATCCCCAAAAGTGTAAAAATAGATACTCTATGATCGAATTTTTTCTCCTATCCATATAAGAATACAGGCTCCTATAAAACCTGAAATAAGATAGCCAAGCCAACCAGCAAAACTTACACCTAAAAGACTAAAAAGAAAGCTCGCTAGCGCAGCGCCAATAATCCCTAAGATAATATTTAATAATATTCCTGTTTGGCTTTTCATAATATATTGTGCAGCCCAACCTGCAATCCCGCCGATAATAATAGCTGCAATCCAACCGATGTTTGCATTTTCCATGATACCCTCCTTTGCCTGAATTTAAATTGTAACTAGAGTAAACTTTGTAAAAATCAAGGTTTATTCTTTTTTTACCCAGTGGAAAGGATATTTCTGTTAGAGATTTTACTTATTAATTTCCTTTATATTAAAATAATACTCACATTTATATTATATATAATACTTAATAAGTATAAATTATATAATACATTTTAATTTATAAACAAATTAATTAATTGAGAAATATGAATAAAAGAAGAAAATATTAGTGAAAATGTTTTAAGAATTCATAAAGTGTATTTATAAGCTTTTTAAGCTCTCTTTTACATTTAAAAGACAATTGTGATTAAAGTAATAAGTAAAATGGATATTTAAAAGTTTGGAGCTTGCCAATTGATATCAATGATGTTTAAAATGAAAACTGTTTCGTTGACAGGTTATAGCGTGGCTGTATAGGTTGAACCTCTACCAATCTTGATATAAACATTGCATTTTTGTGGGGTTTTGTATTCCTTATAGAGTATTTCTGTTTCGTTGCTACTGTGAAGCGGTTCCCTTTTTACAAGGTGGGTTTAGATTGCAACTGTCATGCTCTTGACCATCTCTTTATGTTTTGAACAGTTTTGGCTTTGAGATGGTTAGGTATTTTGACGTCTTTCTTCAAGAGTTCTATTCTATATGCCACTTTGTTTGTAATGTGCAAGCAAATGACTTTGAGGAATTCATCATGAGTAGATTTTAAATGGAAGAAATTTACGATGAAGAAAATTCATTTAAAATGTCAAATAGATAAAATATTTTTACTAAATTGATATTTTGATCAAGGTATTTGAATGTTCAAAATTTAATGATAGATGAGATGCATTTCTTATTCAAGTTATTTTAAAATTTTAAGATTTTTCTGTTTGTTCTTCAACAGGGTTGCGTAGACGAGAACTTTGAAGAAGTCCCTGTTCTTCTAAAATGGGGTAGATCATTGAGGTCAAAAGAGAGTTGATTTGTTTGAGGTCGCGCACAGTGTCAAGATGAAGACTGGATGATTCTACATTTTTGAGATCCCCTTCACGCAGACGTTTAAAATGTTTTAAACTCATCTCTTTTTCTAAGTTTCGTAGTTGATCTTTTTTTTGTACCAATAGGTGTGCAGTGTGTGTATCACGTGAGACGAGAACGTTAAATGCTATATGCGCGTTGGCTAGTACAATGGCGTGGAAACGAAGGAGGTCACTCCAGCCCTCGCTGCTGAACTGTAAACCTTTTTGTTGTTTCTTTTTAACCAGCATCAACATATTGTGAATAATGATATCGCCTGCTTGGTCTAATTTTATACAGGCACCTAGAAGTTCTTGCGTTTGAAGAGCTTCTTCGTCAGATAATTTTTGTCCCGCTAATCGTGCAAGATAAAGTTTGATGGCGATATGTTTTTTGTCCAATATGGTGTTGAGTTGGTTGAGTTCACGAATAATATTGGGATCAGGCTTTTCATAAAGTCCCATAATTTTTTCTAGCATGATGTCTACAAGATCACAAATATGAATGACTTCACGCATGACATTCGAGAGGGCGAGAGTTGGGCGTTCAAGAACACTATCATCAAGAGCTGTTTGATCGGATAAATTGAGCGTTTTATCGGTTTGCGTTTTTTTTGCACTTATATTCACGATCTGAGTGGTTAATTTTAAAACCCACTTTGAAAGAGGTATTCCAGCAAGGAGAATGAAAACATTAAAAATGATATGGGCATTAATCACTTGAGTAGGGGCGTTATTGCCAAGCCATGTGATGGGTGGTTGAAAGGAGAGAAATAAGATAAGTATAAGGATTGACCCTGCTCCACGCATGAGTAAATTTCCTAAGGGAACGAGGCGAGTATTAGGAGAGGCGTTGCGCGTTAAAAGTGGTGCTATAAGAGAAGAGCCAAAGTTGACACCAAGAACCATGACAACACAGAGTTGCGTATGGATAAGATCGTAATTGGCAAAATTGACCAGCAAAATGATTCCTGCAATAGATGAATGTAAGAGGTAGGTTAAGCCAGCAGCCAACAAAAAAGTGGAAACAGGATCGGTTGAAAGATAACGAATGATGCTAGGCAAAATTTCGCTTTCACGTAAAGGCTCTGTCGCTGTACTTATCATTTCTAAAGATAAAATCAAAAGACCAATACCGATGATAATACGTCCTATTTGACGCCATTCACGTTTTTCTGTTGTCATGAAGATACAAGTGCCAATTAAAAGACAAAGGGGCACCACAAGTGTGAGATCATAGGTTAGGATTTTTACAACGATTGCTGATCCTAATTCTCCTCCGCGTACAGCCATAAGTCCTGCTACTCCAGAGACAAAACCAGATTCAACGAAAGAGCCAACGAGGAGTGTTATTGCTGTAGAGCTTTGTAAAATCATTGCTGTAAAAAGCCCAAAACTTACGGCAAACAATGGTTTTGAAACGACGTGGCACATTTTATATTTAAGTCTGTCACCATAGGCGCGTTCAACTCCTGTGCGCACCATGCGTGTGGCCCAGAGAAGTAAAGAAATAGCGCCGGCAAGATGAAGGAGTACCAATGAACCATTCATGATACTTTATTCTTTCTTTGTTGTTGTGAATGCGGTTGCCTCAAATTAATAAATTGAAGTTTATTGTTTTTATTTTACTTTTGCTTTTAATACTTGATTAAAATCATAACCGCTTGGATTTTGAAAAACCTTTAGACCGAAACAGGGCAGAATGGAATAAAGGTGATCAAAGATATCGCCTTGAATTTGTTCATAGTCTATCCAAACGGTGGTGTTCGTAAAGCAATAGATTTCTAAAGGTAAACCATTTTCTGTAGGAGGTAATTGTCGTGCCATGAGGGTCATATTAGGATTGATGTTTAGATGCTGTTGTAGATAAGCAAAAACATAAGCACGAAAAGTTCCAATGTTGGTTAAACGGCGTGTATTGGCTAAGACATCATGATTTTTATCTAATTGAGCATTCCATTGATCAATTTCTGCTACTTTTTGCGTGAAATAATTTTCTAATAAATTAAATCGGGAAAGATATTTTTGTTCTTCTTTTGTGAGAAAATGGATACTTGATTGATCAATAAAAAGAGAGCGTTTGATGCGTCTTCCACCCGATTCTTGCATTCCACGCCAATTTTTAAAAGGGTCGGTCACAAGTTTACGGATAGGAACTGAGGTGATGGTGTTGTCGAAATTTTGAACTTTAACAGTATGCAAGGCAATTTCAATAACATCACCATCGGCACCGAGGTTGGGGATTTCAATCCAATCCCCAACACGCACCATATCAGTGGATGAAATTTGAATACCGGCAACGAGAGAAAGAAGCGTATCTTGAAAAATTAACATGAGAACCGCGGCCATTGCACCAAGACCGGAGAAGAGAATAAGAGGGGAGCGGTCAATTAATGTAGCGACCATTAAAATTGTTGCAACAGCAAAAAGTGCAATTTTAGCAATTTGAATATAACCTTTTATTGGTTTTAGTCGTGCTGTTGGTCGTTGTTCGTAAAGGATGTTAATGACATTGAGACAGGAAGAAATTGTCAGGACGACAAAGAAGATAATGAAGGCGTTGGCAACATTACCGATGACAGTGCTAAATGCATCGGGCAATGTTGAGATAAAATTAACACCAATTGAAAGAATAAAAGCTGAAATGATATCCGCTATGTATTGAATAGCATTATTAATATCGATCGTTGTATTTTTTGGGAGAAAAGAAGAGAGTTTTTTTGCTCCGTGAATAAGTAATTTTCGTCCTAGAAAGTTCACTAAAAGGGCAGCTATAGTAAGAATAACAAGCCAAGAAATAGCCTCTAACCACGGATATTGAGCAATAAATTCGATCACTTTTTATTCTCCATTTCTAAAAATATATGCAGTTGAGGGTTTAAAATTTTACAACTGCTTAAGAGGAAGTATTGGAATTATGCTCTAAAGTCGTTAAATATGCAAAAAAGAATTTTTAAACTCTGTGAGAGATAATGCGTTTTCCGCCCGATTTCCTTAATGAACTGCGTACGAGACTCCCAATTTCAACAGTAATTGGTCAACGGGTGGATTTTGATCCTCGAAAAAGTAAGCCTTCACGGGGAGACTTTTGGTGTTGTTGTCCATTTCATGGTGAAAAAACGCCAAGTTTTCATTGTGATGATCATAAAGGGCGCTATTATTGTTTTGGTTGTGGTGTAAGTGGAGATATTTTTACCTTTTTGTGTGAGCTTGATGGACTGCACTTTTCAGAAAGTGTAGAGCGTTTGGCTGATTTTGCGGGAATGAAACTCCCTATTTTGGATTCACAAAGTCATCAGCGTCAACTGGAAAAAACTGACCTTTATGATGTGATGAAAATTGCTACAGATTTTTTTCAATATAATTTACGCGATAAAGGAGGTATGCAAGCACGTCGTTATCTGGATGCACGTGGTGTTACACCAGAGCTTGTAGAGCGTTTCCGCATTGGTTTTGCACCGGTAAGGCGTACAGCTTTGAAAGAAGCTTTGAGTGCACAGGGCATTTCAATAAAGCAAATGGAAGAATGTGGGCTTCTCTCAGTGCATGAGGAGAGCGCGGATTCTTATGACCGATTTAGAAATCGCATTATGTTTCCTATCGAAGATTTGCGCGGACGTGTGGTGGCTTTCGGAGGGCGTGCATTAGAGAAAGATACACGAGCAAAATATCTCAATAGCCCTGAAACAGTGCTGTTTCATAAAGGAAATATACTTTATAACGCGGCAGCAGCTCGCAAAAATAGTCGCTTTGTTGGCGATGAGAAAATTCATTCACTCCTTGTTGTTGAGGGGTATATGGATGTTATTGCATTAACTAAAGCTGGTTTTGAAGGAGTTGTAGCACCCTTAGGGACAGCATTAACGGAAGCGCAAATTGAGCTTTTATGGCAGATGGGGAAGGAGCCTATTTTGTGTTTTGATGGTGATGATGCGGGTTTAAAAGCTGCTTTTCGTGTTGCTGATCGTGTGTTGCCTCTTTTAAAGGCTGGGGTTTGTGTACGCTTTGTTTTGTTGCCACAAGGGAAAGATCCTGATGAAATTGTTTGTGCTGGTGGAGCACAGCTTTTTTCTTCTTTTTTGCAAAAAGCTATTCCTTTGAGTGAGCTTTTATGGTGGCGTGCTACCTATGGAAAGCATTTTGAAATTCCAGAGGCACGAGCAGCGCTAGAAAAACAACTAAAACAACAAATTTTTACGATTAAGGATGAAGATGTCCGTCGTTATTATTTGCAAGATATAAAAAAACGCCTTTTTGATTTTTTTCGTCCCTCTTTTTCAAAACAAAAGGGGGAAGGGCGATATGGTCAATCTTCACCAAATAGGACCTTTAAAGATCAAACCTTTTCTCTGTTAGCAAATTCTGAAATAGTACGAAATTCTTCGCAATCTATCCCTTTGCGTGAAGCAGTGATTTTACTTACTTTAGCTTACTATCCTGAGTTGTGGTATGAAAATTTTGAAATTCTTTCTGAGTTAGAATTAAAAAATACTCAATTGATAATTTTTCATCAAGCCATGTTGGAAATTCTTGGGGACCAACAGCTTCATGATAAAGAGACGATGGTTGCATTCTTAGAAAAAAGAGGACAAAAGGCTCTGTTAGAGCGTATGAAATATCTTGTGCAAAATATTGGTATGCGTATTATTCTTGGTGGATCTCCTATAGAAGATGCACGTGCTATATTAAAACAAGCTGTCTACTTGCATCTTCAAGAACACCACCTACATAAGAGGTTACAGGATATTGAAGAGCAACTTGTAGAAAATCCTAAGAGTGAGGTTTTTGATCTGCTTCGTGAGGTAAAAAATGAGCTGGAGCAGATGCAGGCAACAGAAGCGTTAATTGAAGGATTTGGAAGTTGGTTGGATGAAAAAATAGACGGGAATACACAAGATACGATAAAATGATTCGCTTTTTTAATGCGAATCAGTCACTTAAATTTTAGATGAGGAAGTTTATGTGGAGTGACATTCTTATAAAGATGACAATTAAATTTTAGGAAAAGCGGGCAAATTTTAGGAAAAGCGGGAAATTGGTTCTTACGATAGGGTACAGAGATTATCTCAGAAGGACTGAGAGGTGTCGGGGAAACTTCTGGAGTTTTCCCGCGTTTTTGGCTGAATGACAAGGTGTATACAAAATGTATTCTTTCTAATAGTAATCTCTTAAGAAATATATATAAGAAACTATTGGGTGATTGAAGTGAGAACAAAAAAGCTGGTCACATAGAAACTATGGCGTGATCGAGTGGAGTTATGGTATGGCAACAAAGGTTAAACAGAAAGATAATGCAGAAGTAAAAAGCCAAGCGAGTTTAGATGGCCCTCTTCTTGATTTTTCTGATGATGCCATCAAGAAAATGATTAAACTTGCCAAAAAAAATGGTTACGTAACGATGGATGAACTCAATGCAGTTCTTCCTTCTGACGAGGTTACATCCGAACAAATTGAAGATATCTTGGCGATGTTCTCTGAGATGGGGGTTAATGTTGTGGATGATGAGGATGAAGTTGAGTCTGAAAATTATGAAGAAGAAGTTACGGTAGAGGGGGGGGATTTAGTAGAAGCCTCTAGCCACGCAATTGCAACGACAACGAATAAACGCGAAGTAACAGATCGCACCGATGATCCGGTGCGTATGTATTTGCGTGAGATGGGAGCTGTTGAGCTTCTTTCGCGGGAAGGCGAAATTGCCATTGCTAAGCGTATTGAAGCAGGCCGTGAGACAATGATTGCGGGACTTTGTGAGAGTCCTTTGACTTTTCAGGCTCTTATTATCTGGCGTGACGAGTTAAAAGAGCAGCGTATTCTTCTTCGTGAAATTATTGATCTTGAAACGACTTATGCTGGTCCAGAAGCAAAGCAGGCTCCTGTTATTGAGCGAAGTGAAGTTGATAAGACAGTAGAAGAAAAAATGTCTTCTGGTATACGTAATATGGGGGAGAGCGCAGGAGAGAGAAACATTGAAGACGATGATGAAGAAGACGAGGACGATGTTAACTTATCGCTTGCTGCAATGGAAAATGAACTTTGTCCTCAAGTTATGGAAACATTGGATTTTATTGCTCAAACCTATGTAAAATTACGAAAATTACAAGATCAGCATGTTGAAAGCAGTTTGGCAGAGCGTAAAGAGGGGGCACTTACATCTTCTCAGAAGAAGAAATATATTCAATTAAAGGGTGAGTTGATTCAAGCAGTAAAATCTCTTTCTTTAAACCAAAATCGTATCGAAGCTTTAGTTGAACAGCTTTATGACATTAATAAGAGATTGATTCATAATGAAGGTAAGCTGAAACGGATTGCCAATAGCTATGGCATTGGCCATGAGGATTTTTTAAAAGAATACCAAGGGCGTGAATTGGACGCGGATTGGATGAATTATATTGCTGCTTTGCCTACACCTGGTTGGAAAGAGTTTTCGGTGCGTGAAGCAAAAGAAATCCATAAACTGCGAAGTGAGATACAAAATCTTGCGCAAGAAACGGCTATTTCGATTGGTGAATTTCGTCGGATTGTTATGCAGGTGCAGAAAGGTGAACGCGAATCAACAATTGCGAAAAAAGAGATGGTAGAATCTAATTTGCGTCTTGTCATTTCAATTGCAAAAAAATACACCAATCGTGGTTTGCAGTTTCTTGATCTTATTCAAGAGGGCAATATCGGTTTGATGAAGGCTGTGGATAAGTTTGAATATCGGCGCGGTTACAAGTTTTCAACTTATGCGACATGGTGGATTCGTCAGGCTATTACACGTTCAATTGCTGATCAGGCACGTACAATTCGTATCCCTGTTCATATGATTGAAACAATTAATAAAATCGTTCGTACCTCGCGTCAGATTCTCCATGAAATTGGACGAGAACCAACACCAGAAGAATTGTCTAGCAAGCTTTCTATGCCGTTAGAAAAAGTACGAAAAGTTCTTAAAATTGCAAAAGAGCCTATTTCACTCGAAACGCCTGTTGGTGATGAAGATGATTCCCATTTGGGTGATTTTATTGAGGATAGGAATGCGTTATTACCAATTGATGCTGCTATCCAAGCTAATCTGCGAGATACGACAACACGCGTTCTTGCTTCATTAACACCGCGGGAAGAGCGTGTTTTGCGTATGCGTTTTGGAATAGGGATGAATACAGATCACACGTTGGAAGAAGTAGGACAACAATTTTCAGTTACAAGAGAGCGTATTCGTCAGATCGAAGCAAAGGCACTTCGTAAATTAAAACATCCTAGCCGTTCACGAAAATTGCGCAGTTTTCTCGATTCTTAAATAAAGGAATTCGTGTGCATTTTAATAGCTTCCTTCTTCTTCTTCTTAATGAAGGGGGGGAGGTGCTTTATGTTGTACTTGGATACTTTTTTGAGAAAAACATAGGAAGAATTTGAATAATCTAGAAAGTTTACGATGTTTAATGTTTTTCTTATCTTTGGGGCTTTATACTTCTCAATAGATATAGGGCAAAGGGTGGTTATGGAGTAAAGAGTAGGGGGGCTTTCAAAAAATGAACGATAAAATATTACCTTGCGTATAGCACGGCTCGTTTTTTAAGAAATGAGATCTATTAGGAATAAACTTATATTGCAACATACGGACTTTTTGATGAAAATGTATATTCTTTGCGGAATTTTTCTATCATTTTAGGTGACGCATTTTATTCTTCGTTAAGTTTACAAAAAGATGTTTTAATAGGTTACGTTCATTTATATACGCTATTTTTTGAATATTCTCTTTTTATTCAGATGAATTTTAAGAACATGGTTTAAACTATACATTGAGTTTAATCTTTTTAAGAGACAAAAATAGATGAAATTATAGAAATTAAATGTTTCATTTTTTATAGATCGTCTTAATTTAAAAAGGTGTGTCTGAGTTTATGAGTGAAGAACTTCCCTTTTGGAAAGTAAAAAAATTAGAAGAGATTTCCATTTCTGAGTGGGAGAGCCTTTGTGATGGCTGTGGCCGTTGTTGTCTCCATAAAGTTGAGGACGACGATACGGGTGACCTTTATGCAACCAGTATTGCTTGTCGTCTTTTAGATGGGGAAACCTGCAGGTGTCGAGATTATGCTCATCGTAAATCAATTGTACCAGATTGTATATCGCTAGACATTACAACAGTTAAAACAGCCTGTTGGCTTCCAGAAAGTTGTGCTTATAGATTAATTTACGAGGGAAAAGATCTTCATTGGTGGCATCCATTGGTATCAGGAGATTGTCAGACGGTACATATCGCGCGTATTTCTGCACGCGAACAGATAGAGATTTACGAAGACGAATTATTATCTGAGGAAGATTATCTTTATCACATTACTGGTCTTCTACGTGAAGGCCAGTAATGTGATTTTTTATACAACAGTTGGTGACTTAATCGATCGCAAAGACTACAGTGACACTCACATTATAATTTAATTCACCACCTGCAAAATTTGTATTTGCGTAGCTTGCATCTGCTGCTCTACTCATGAGACGTGGTGCTGGATGGTAGTAATCATCCTTTTCATTGATTTCAATAATTTTTCCTAATTTTAAATCGGCAGCTTGTGCTATCGTTTGCGCTTTTTCAATGGCTTCAGTAATGGCTTTTTTACGTGCTTCTTGATAAAATGGCTTTGTATCTGCGTTGGTAAAAGTAATGCCGTTAACTGAATTAACACCTAGTGTCATCGCTTGATCAAAGATTTTACCAGCATTGGTAAGATCACGAATGCGCACGGTTAAAGAATTTGAAACATGATAGAGTTTTTCATTATTCTTTTTTTCGTGGTGGTTATCAGAGGTCGACTGATAAATGGATAAGCCTGATGTTTGCAAATCATTTGCTTGGATACCATTGTTTTTAAAAGCTTTTATAATATCATTGATGGATTGATTATTAGAAGCTAATGCCTTTTGGGCAGTTTTGTCATAGGTAACAACGGCTAGATTAATAATGGCCATATCCGGTGCTGCTTGACTTTCTCCGGTTGCAGTCACTGTGATTGTTGCATTTTTTATTTTGTTTGCTTCAGCATGCACAGTCAATGAAGTGGTTAAGAGTGTGAATGCTAATATAGCTGTTTTAACCAGAGACCCCTTCAGTGGTTGAATTTTCTTTTTTATCATATCTATTCCTTTAATATTTATCAGTTTATTACTTTCTCATTTTTGAGAGTTTTTGTAAAGAAATTAGAGCACTGGAAAAAAAACCAATAGAAAAGAGAAAAAAAGAGAAAAAGATGGGTTATAATCTTTGTCAGCTCTTGTATCATAGGGCATTTTAGTTTAGAGAGAAACAACCTATGTAGGGCCTGTAGCTCAATTGGTTAGAGCCAGCGGCTCATAACCGCTTGGTTGGGGGTTCGAGTCCCTCCGGGCCCACCAATAGGGAAATGTCCAATAGAAAAATAGATCGCTTAAAAGTTTTGAGATTCTACCTTTTTCGTTTTTTATTTATTTTCCTGTTTTTTTAGAATCTTTTAGTCGTTGTTTGTTGCAGTTTTTTCTCTCAGTCGCTTTAATATGATGGTATGTTTTCTTAGTTTCATCAAAGAAGTTCTCTCACTTGCAACCTTTTAGCATTTGGATTAACTGATATGTGTCCTATTTACTTTTTTAATTCATATACTGTTTTATAATTTTTCTGTATGGTGTTCTTCATAAAATAGAAGGCTAAAAGCTTCATTGGATAAGTTTATTTATACTTGTTCTGCAAATAAATAGACCTCAATAAAAGCAATTTTAAAGATTGTACCTGTTCAGAACAAATGGCTCAAAAAAAATTTAGTGTAAATTTGCTTTTTTCTAAGTGATGTTAATGTCTTTTAGACGTTCGAATAGCATCATCGTGATGAAAGGTTAGTGTATAAGAGAATGTGATCTATGGGCATTCATATGTATCATGGGGGCAACGATGATAACATTTGTTGATATTTTCTTTTTCACAAGAAAGGAATTCTATTTGATATTTTGAGAAATATTGTTCATAGTGACGGTGGCGTGTTCTCTGAAAGAATTTTATTAATTATTCTTTGAAAAATCAATTGAGTGATTGTTTCTATTGCTTTGCATCATCCAGATTCTATTGTAATAAGCATTTTATTATTCTGTAAGAAATGTTTTCTATGATATTGGAAAATTCATTAAAATACCATTTTGGACTTTGTGTATTTTCTGTTTAATGCTCAAAGTATAGCATGTAATTCGAATTGTTATTGAAGAACCAAAGGTCTTTTTTGATTTTATTCTCATCGGGGATTGATCGTATTTTGATAAACCTAGCTCTTTTTTGTATTGCTAAAATCTTCCTTGTATTGATTGTGAGGAGAGTTTGATCTTTGTTATGAGTTTCTTCTCTTATGAAAAATTATTGGCAGGGAGAGTGTTTTTTGGGAAAAGTATACTTCTTCTTCAAAGTCATACTTTGAAAATATAATTCTTCATTTGCATAAGGGAATTTCTCTCTTGTTGTAAATCTGTATCAAATTTACGTAAAAAGATTGTGCGTGGTGATTCGTTTTATTTTTTAATAGTATCATTTTTGCTTATGATAGAGACTTATATTAGTATTTACAAGGTGCGTTTAGAGGGGGGGGGTACCTGTAAACGTGTTACAGAGTTTTAGGTAGTGAGGCTCTGTTTATAAGAATTTATTCCTATAACATTGTTATATTCTTGCTTTGCAATATTGTTAAAAAAACATAGATAGTGCTATGTAGAATAAATTGTGATGTATTTTTTTCAAAAAAGCTCTTTCGTGTTCTCTTATATAGAGTTCAGGAGTGTCTTCAGGGATATTTTCACATTAGTTTTTATTGGTCCGAATCGCAAGATCTGCGTAACATTATTCGCGTTTTTGATAGATTATACCAATTTTCATAAGAAGGTCTGGATCGTGTGATGCTTTCTGTTTCACCATGGTACATGACTAATAGAACTTCATCTGATTTTGTAAAATAAGTTTGTACACAATTGCTTCCATACTGCCTATTGCAAATATTTTTTTCTAAGGTATGAGATATATTTTAAACGCTTTAGCGTTATATAGTGTGACTACATGGAGTATGACTATGAAGAATGATAAAAAATTTGAAACAACTTTATCTGATATTATTGTGAAATGGGAGTCTTTATCGACGTCTCAAAAGCAAGCGATATTGGATAAAGTAGAAAATTCTACAGATTCTGCTCATTCAACAGAACATTTAAGGCTTCAATCTTCTTTTTATCTCCAGACGAAATCAAAGTTATGAGTTTTAAATCTTCATCGGAAATGTTGAAACCAGTTATTACATATATGGCACTAGCATTTCCCAGTGTATTCAAAATAGCCATGAGTTTATCTACAGAAGGCCTCTTGCCTCCATTTATCATTTGTTGGACGTAATTTTGTCCACAGCCTGCAGCTCTGCTTATTTCAATCATTGTTCGTCCGTCACTTTTTATCAATTCAACTAAGCGTTGGAACCAATCTTTTTCAGTCTTTGTCATTTTTAGACCTTTACATATTTACGCTATAGCGTTAATATTGCGTTGCGAATCCAGAATATATGATACAAGGAGCGTGAAAATATCCATGTGTAGCTCTTCGCTAAGGAAGCATATAGAGTTGTTTTTAACTAATAACAAAATGTCCCCATACACTTTCAGATTCGAATCAATAAAAATGGTTGCTTAGTTCCACGGTTGTGAAAAAGTAAATGTGTATACCAGAAAGGGCGATACACACTCGTATGTTTATGAGATTTCACTATGATAGTATACGTAGCAGCATTATAAATCAAGATATACCCCAACATCAGAATTTGTAAAAAAAATTCTGCGTTGAGGTAGTGTGTGAATATAACAAAGCTTTAGAGCCTTAAGAGATAGGATAATGGCTGTAGAAAAAATGTAAATTGCATAGACAAAGAATACTGATTTCTTCTTTATTGTAATAAATTAGATCACTATCAGATGGTATATCGTATATATGCGTAAAAAAATGGGAAATATTAAAAAAGTGATCTTGGATATTTTATTAAACAGGAAGGTAATCTGATCCACAAAGGTGGTTGTTTGGTAGAATTGCACATTCGATCAATGCCCTTATGGGGGTGAATGTGTTTTTATGATGCTGCGGTTTATAATGAAGTCTGTGTTTATAATGATATTGTTATTTATAACAATGCATTAACATATGGTTGTTTAGTCGTTCGTACGAGTTCGCATGTTTATGAAAAATAAGAACTTTATCGTTATTTAAATATGAGTGGAGATGCATATGTTTATGCTAATGCGGTCTTTTTTGATCAAGTTTTGAATGCTCAATGTATTGAACTTTGTGGTGATACTCGTGATTGTAGAAAGGCTCGAGTTTATAATGATGCTTTAGTTTGTGGTGATGTAAAGATTTGTGGGAAGGCAAAATTTTACAGAAATGCTGTGCTTTGTGACACTGAAGATTTTTGTAATAATGAAAAACTTTCATATATAGCCGCATTCCACATGGCGTAAAAAAGGAAGATAGGAACGATTTGGGCAAGGCTTGTATGATTGGATTGCGTCGTTAGTTTTATTTGACGTTCCTTATTTTTTGTATTTTGTGTCAATAAATGTGTCGCAAATAATTGGTGTGAGTGTAGATTTAGCCGCTTTCAGAGATTTTTTTGCGTCATTTATCAATGCTTTAATGGAGAAAATAAGAACGCCGAGAGTGACTGTTCACACTTGGAACATGCGGTTTATTGCATTCTTTTTTTGATTGAGGATGAAACAAATTGATCAAGATGATCACTTGAGCGACAATTAAGGGAGATCCAAATGAGTGTAAACGAAATTTTATTGGGAGCAATGGTTGTTGTTTTGTTATGCAGCGGGGTTATATTTCGGTTTTCTTTATATTATCGCAGTCAAGTGAAAATTTTAAAAGAGGAATCTAGAAGAATAAAGCATGAGTTTTTAAGAGATTCTATGAAGATGACTGAAGAACGAGATAGGGCTATTAGAGAGCAAAGTATGGTGATTAAAAGACGTGACCAAGCAATTGAAAAACTGAAAAAACAAATTAAGCAATATGAAAAAAATGAAAAGAAATATAAAAAAATGCTTAAATCTGAAGATGATAAAGAGTGATTGTATTCATATTTTGCATTAAAGGGTTTGGAAATGTGTTAGGAATATTGGAATGACGAGAGAGATAAACTTTAATGAAGCCAATTATGGTGCTGATGGAGAGATTGTATTGGAAGAGATATTCAGGTTTACTCTGATTTTATGACAACATTTAATTTTATAAGACAGAGCGTCGTTGATCATAAAATAAGAATTTATGATGATAAACTAGTTTATAGGTAGGCTGGTTATTAAAAAGCGTGTTTATACAATCCAGAAATTTTATATTATTGCTGGAAACAATTTTGCGCGTTCCTTTTAGATGTAAGGTATAAATGCCACGATAGTTTCAGCTAATAGGTATAAAAAATTGCATGATAATAGAAAGAAAGAGATATTTGCTTTTTATGAAGATGAAATCGGTAAGTCAGTTATGGTTATCAGATACAGAAGAGGAATATGAACGTAAAAGATATTAATATCTTGGAGAGTAAATATATTTCATCATTGATGATTTATCTTCTCTTCATGTTTGTTTATTTTTTATGAAAAATACAAAACTTAAGAGATTTTCTTTTTGATAAAGGCTATAGAGATTTGAGTATGATTAAAAATAAACATATAATCTGTAAGAATATGACTGTTATTTGTGAGTGTTAGAAATAATACAAGAACTTTCTCTCATTGAGGGGAAATCCATCACTTTTCATTTGTCACAAAAGTAACTACCATACCATTATACAAAATAAACGCTTGTTTTAATGGTAAAGAACGTTAGGACTGTAGTTCTCTAATAAGAGCCTTATGTGTAATTTCTTTTATTTGCTCAATATTGATTAGGATATCTTGTTTTGTTGGGTAACCTTTACTAGAAAAAGCAATTTTTTGTGCATCTCCTGAGATTAAACGCCAGTACCATTGATTGTGAACTCCTTGAAACACCTCAAAATACATGCTTCCCACCTCATAAAATAGCTGATAATTTTCAGGATAAATATTTAACTAATCCGCTTGTAAACATTAATCTATGTCTCTCTAGGAAGTCGTCAATATATGCCCCTTAAATTTTCTGACCTTAAAAAATAATTTCTATGAGAGCTATTATTCTTTTAACAAGAAAAAAATTATTGTCAATAAGATATGAATGAGAATTTTATACTATAAAATTATTTTTTTTAATTTAATGACACTATACTTTTATTTACAACGCAAATATTTTTTCTGTCGTTATAGAAACAAAGTTTATAAATTATATAAAATTTCACCAGCACGGATAAAGTAAAAAACACTTTTCTCCATACTGGTAGAGTTTAATCATTTCTTGTTTTTCTTTTTAAATAGACGTTTATTGATTAGCTATAACCTCTTTTTGGGATACGCTTCGAATGAGTAAATCAATGAATAAGCTAAGGGTATAAGAATTGGCCATTTTAGCTTTCATATCAATAAGAGAGGTTGTAGTTTTAGGGTTAAAACCATTTGATAAACCTTGTCTTGACAAATATTGCTGCAATTTTTCATAAGAACTGTCGATTTTTTCTTGATTTAGTTTTTCGTTACGATCACTATCGGAAAGTGTTTCTTCCAGTCCCTCGATTTTTTTAATAAAATAATTCCAGTCAAAATCACCTTTTGTATATTCGGTGTCAAACATTTTTCCTTGTCCAGTTAAAAGCCAATTAATATTGACACCATATAACGTGCGGTATGTTTGTAAGACACTAAGATTGGGTTCTCTCTCTCCACGCTCATAAAAAGCAATGGAATTTTTTGTCATGCTAAAACTTTTAGCTAAGGTTTCACGTGATGGATCGCCTAAAGCAAGACGTACATAACGTAAACGTTTTCCAAATATGGTTTTTGATTCAGTTTCAGGACGTGCCACGAATTATCTCCCTCGGTAAATCATCATGGTATAAATCATTAAATAATAAAAGCACACTATGTATTAATATTCTATGATATAATGTCAATATTATAGCTTTAATTTCTTGTTATTTTTTTATTTTCGTAGATAGAAAGCAATCTTTCATTTATTGTATTGACAATTGATATTTACTTCAAAACAAAATTCCTTGTTGCTACATTTGTCTCTTGCTTTTTTTTGAGAGAATTTTCATGTAACCTTACCATATATATTCTATACACCCCTGCATTAATAGATGCAACTTTAAAGAGATGCAAGCTTTGGATTTATACTGTGTGTGCTGTAGTTGAATTAGAAAATAAACTTTGAGGAATGATCATGGCCCTATTACGCTATTTTGGGTGTGCTTTTTTTTTCACGATTATTGGTATTTTTTTAGGAGGGGCTATTGGTTGGTTCGAAACGGGAAGCATTACTGGTTTTCTTAAATATTTTTTTATTTGCTGTGTTTTAGGGATTTTGGAAATTTCTTTATCTTTTGATAATTCTATTATCAATGCGCGTATTCTTGGTAGAATGGATCCGTTATGGCGTCGCCGTTTTCTTATATGGGGCATTTTGATAGCTGTATTTGGGATGCGGATTGTTTTTCCGTTATTGGTGGTTGTCGTTGCTGTTGGGATTAATCCCATTGCGGCAGTCAAATTAGCGATATGGGAACCACATCGATATGCCGAAGTTTTAATCGATGCACATATGGGGATTGCCGCTTTTGGAGGAACTTTCCTTATGATGGTTGGCTTAAAATATTTTTTTGATTCTAAAAAAGAAGTGCATTGGCTTAATGTTATAGAGAGACCTGCTCAAAAGTTTGGGGCGCTTGTTGGAATTGATATTGCAATTGTTTTGATTTTGATCTTATTTGTTTCAGGTCAGATTGACGCAGAAAATAAAATAACTTTTTTATTGGCAGCACTTTATGGACTTTTGACCTTTATCGGTGTTGAAGTTGTCGGTCATCTCTTGGATACTCCTCAAAAGACTTTAACAACAGTAGCTCACGGGGGAGTAGGGGCGTTTCTTTATTTAGAAGTTCTTGATGCTAGTTTTTCTTTCGATGGCGTGGTTGGTGCTTTTGCCTTTTCACACAACCTTTTTATTATTGCGATAGGTCTTGGTATCGGAGCATTTTACGTTCGTTCTATGACAATTATGTTGGTTGAATCAGGAACATTATTGCATTATCGTTATTTAGAGCATGGTGCTTTTTATGCAATTCTAGTTCTTGCAGTGATTATGTATCTGCAAACGATTATATCGGTTCCTGAAGTTTTAACAGGACTTGTGGGAGTCTGTATTATTGGAATAGCATTGTATTCTTCGATTCGTTTTAAGCGTTGTCAATTGGATAAACAGGGCGTGTCTAAGTAATGAAAAATTCGTGTTTTCTCACGCTTTTGTTTATCGCATGTCTTTGAATAGAGAGAGGCTTTTTATGCAAAAAATGCCATGTTATTGCTTATTGATGTTTTTGTTTTAAAGTTGACACTCTTGCGCGATTTTCCTCCATGAGGTAAATAATGTATAATCTTTTGGATAACTTTTGACGTATAGAGGCTTTTTGACTTCAATATAAGGTGCAAGTTTACGCTATACTTTTTACCAGCTTTTAGTATCATAACTGCTCTTGCATTTAATGATTCATAAGAAGCATTTTGGCTGTTTTTTTTGCAAGATTTTTATTCATACATCAATCCTATTTATGATGTTTTAAGAGAATGGTATTGAAATAGGGGTGAAATGAGAGAATTTTACGATATTTGGGTTCCTTTCTTAAATAGGTAAAAAAATTTATTCATTATAAATCAGAATGTTATAATGGTAGATGAGAAAAGAATATTTTAGGAGAGCATTAACAGTTCTATACCTGCTTCGTTCATAGTTTTAAGCATAGTGTTTAGTGATCCGTTTACATCAATACCAGCACAAGCATTTAATGAAACACTGACTTTAAAACCGTATTGTATGGCGTGAAGAGCAGAGAATCCGACACAAAAATCAGTTGCTAAGCCGCACATAATGAGCTTGGTAAAACCATGTTCTTTGAGATAAACATGTAAACCTGTTGGTGTTTTTTGATCATTTTCAAGAAAGGCAGAATAACTATCCATTTTTGGATTATAGCCTTTTCTAAGGATAAGTTGTGCCTTTTCCACTCTAAGAGATGTATGAAACTCTGCTCCTTGTGTTCCTTGTATACAATGATCAGGCCAAAGTATTTGAGGACCATAGTCAAGAGTGACTGTATCATAGGTTTTTTTTTCAGGATAGCAGGAAGCAAAGCTGCAATGGTTTTTGGGATGCCAGTCTTGAGTTAAGATAACGTGATCAAAATGATTTATGAGATTATTGATGGCGGGTAAAATAGTATCACCTTGTGGTACTGCAAGTGCTCCACCAAGTAAGAAGTCATTTTGAACATCAATGACGATTAAGGCTTTTTTTTCCATAAATATATTCCTTATAGGAGACGCGCTTTTATCGTATTTTTAAAAAGCTATATTTCGCCTTGAAGTTTTGAAATGAGTTGCTGAATATTGATACTATTTTTACAGTTATCAAGCCAAAAGAGGGGAATGGATAAGTTTTTACAATTTGTTTTATAGTTTTTTACGAATTGTAACCACGTACCAATGGGGAGTGCACTGTAGTCATTTGTTGCTACGTGTTGATGCAATGCCTTCATGATCATTGGGCTTGGGACGTCAGATCCCATAAGGCGGCAGTCATTTTGTAAACGTAATTTAAGCCACATCAAGGAAAGGGGTGAAGTCCATTGTTTTCCGTAACAAAAAATCGATGAAAAAAGGGAAGGATTTTTTACGGCGTAATATAAAGCCCATAAGGCAAAAAAAGAAGGCGCGTAGAGAATTGCTTTTCTTTCTGGTATCCTATCACATTGATAAGTTGGTTTAATACGATAAAAATACAAGGTTATATCTGGTATGGAAAAGATGGGCAATGTTTGATAACATGTTTCAGGGACAGCTAAAAAGATTTGCTTTTTGCTTTTTGAGGCGATGTTTTTTTGCATTCAGAACCATACTGGGGCTTGTGAGATTAGAAAAAATGTACCAATATAAAGCGAAAAGCTTTTGATACGGTGTAAGCACTATTTACTGTACAGTTTCAAAAAGCGAAAGCAATTTTTTCAAACCCTAATCTTTAATATCGCGCAATATAAAGAGAAATTTATGGCACGTCAATTTATCTATCATATGGCTGGGCTCAACAAGTCTTACGGCAATAAAAAAATCTTAGAAAATATTCATTTGTCTTTCTATCCAGATGCGAAGATCGGTATTTTAGGGCCAAATGGTGCTGGTAAATCAACGATTTTACGTATTATGGCTGGGCTAGATAAGGAATATACAGGAGAAGCATGGCTTTGTGAAGGAGCGCGCTGTGGCTATCTACCACAAGAGCCTTTGCTTGATGCAAGCAAAGATGTGCGCGGCAATGTGATGGAAGGTGTTGCAGATAAACAGGCAATTCTTGAGCGTTATAACGAATTGATGATGAATTATAGCGAAGAAACGGCTGATGAAAGTGCACAGCTTCAGGATATTATTGATAGTCAGAATCTTTGGGATTTAGAAAGTCAAGTGGAAATGGCTATGGCTGCTCTTGGATGTCCGCCAGCCAATGGGGATGTCACAAAACTTTCTGGTGGTGAGAAGCGGCGTGTTGCGCTTTGTAAATTACTTTTGTCAAAACCTGATTTATTACTTTTGGATGAACCGACAAACCATTTAGATGCTGAAACGACGGCTTGGCTTGAGAGGCATTTACGTGAATATCCTGGGGCTGTGCTTTTGATAACCCATGATCGTTATTTTCTCGACAATGTAACGGGTTGGATTTTAGAATTAGATCGCGGTAGAGGTATTCCTTATGAGGGGAACTATTCTGCTTATTTGGGGGCTAAAGCCAAGCGTTTGGCTCAGGAAGGCCGTGAAGAGGCAGCGCGTCAACGTGCTTTATCACGTGAGCAAGAATGGATCGCTTCTAGTCCAAAAGGGCGACAAGCAAAGTCAAAAGCTCGGATTAAGGCTTATGATGAGTTGGTTCAAGCAGCACGTGAGCGCCGTCCTGGAGAGGCGCAAATCATTATTCCTATTGGAGAAAGGTTAGGACAAGTTGTTATTGAGGTTGATAATCTCTCTAAAGCTTATGGTGAACGTGTATTGATTGATTCTCTTTCTTTTAAACTTCCTGCTGGCGGCATTGTCGGCGTTATTGGTGCCAATGGTATGGGAAAGTCGACCTTGTTTAAAATGTTAACGGGACAGGAAAATCCCGATTCAGGTCAGATACGTATCGGTGAAACAGTTCACATGAGTTATGTGGATCAGAGTCGCGATTCCTTGGTGGGGGATAAGACTGTTTGGGAGGAAATTTCTGGTGGAAATGACATTATTAAATTAGGCAAATATGAGATGAATAGCCGCGCTTATTGCGGGGCTTTTAATTTCAAGGGGGCAGATCAGCAGCAGAAGGTGGCAAATTTATCAGGAGGGCAGCGCAATCGCGTACATTTGGCGAAACTTCTAAAAGAGGGGGGGAATGTGCTTCTTCTTGATGAACCGACAAATGATCTTGACACTGAAACATTGGGTGCATTGGAAGATGCATTGGAAAATTTCGCTGGTTGTGCAGTTATCATATCGCATGATCGTATGTTTCTTGATCGATTGGCAACACATATTTTAGCCTTTGAAGGTGATGGTCATGTAGAATGGTTTGAAGGTAATTTTGCTGAATATGAGGCTGATAAAGTTCGTCGTCTTGGGGCGGAATCTCTTAATCCTAAGCATGCAAATTATAAACCTCTTACACGCTAGAATTTTTATCTTATCGCAACTTTGTTGGAATAATAGTGTATTTTATTGTGTTTGTTATTTCATAAATAAAGTGTGTGTGTGCTCTGTGGAAGTTTTTATTCATTGAAAAAAGTAAGAGACATCTTATGAAATTATGACCTAAATAGGGTTATTCTACTCATGATATATAACCGGTTATTGCTTGTAAAATTGCAATGAAAAGGAGGAGATGAAGAGTATAGTATTACTTCTACAAATGCTCTGGTCATTGAGCATTATCGTCTTTACTTAATAAAGATGCAAGCTGACACTATCATATTATTTATTTTTTCTCAATGGTATGCAGTTCTTGTTTTGAGGTGGGCATAAAAGGTATTTTTATCTATATGTTCCCTCCGTTTATGTGCTGTAAGAGAATGATTTGGATTGATTTATCATAAATAGATTTGAAATGAGAAAAATTTATGGTATTCCGGTTTTTTATTCAAGTTAAAATGAATGAATTATTATTATAAATCAATGTATTATCATTATAACGAGAAACAGATGGATAAGATCTGTTCGTTTTTTACATGAGCCTATTTTTTTCATAGTATGATAAAATAGAGAGCACAAAATAGATGAGAATATGCGTTGTATGCTTGACTTTTTTTCCTATAAACAAATGTTTATAGGAATGTTTAGGGGATAATTATGAAAAAAAGTACAAGTTTAGATGCAATAATTGAGCTGCTGAAAGCGGTTGCAGAAGTAAGCCATTTACGTGTTCTTACGCTCTTGCGTCATGAAGATTTAACAATCCCTGATTTTATTTTTATTCTTGATCAGTCGCAAGCATGTATATCACGATATTTACGTTTATTGTACGAAGCACGATTGATTGAGCGTTATCAGAAGGGGGATAGCCTTTATTTTAAGCTTTGTCATGATTTTGGGGGTAAAGACATTGTGATGGGTATTCTTTCGTCTTTACCAAAGAATGATGTGTTGTTAGCGCATGATTTAGAACGTTTGAAGGACATTAAAAAGCAGCGTCAAAAAAGGAGGAAGAAGCATTTCTTACAAAATGCGTTGCAACGGGATGTATTACGGTCATCCTATATGGCAGATCATGGTGTAGAAAACTCTTTACTTGAAATCATTGGCGATAAACCATTTCAGATGATGCTGAATATTGGAAGAGGTGGAGACTCTATCTTAAAATTGTTTTCTAATCTTTATACGCATGCGGTTGAAGTTGTGCTTGATAGCGATGTTTTTCACTTGTCTGTTGGAGATACAACTTTTGATTTAGTTATTCTTCATTGGGTTTTACATTCTTTTGAAAATCCTGAAATGTTTCTTCATGAGATATCAAGTGTTTTGCGTCCCTATGGGCGTTTATTGATTGTGGATTTGAGTTATCATAAAGCTGATTCTTCACATTTTGATCAAGCACATATGCGTCTTGGATTTTCGACTTTACAAATAGAAAAGTGGCTAAAAAATGCCGGACTTATGCTAGAGCAAACAGTTTGTCTTACTCCTATACAAAATGAAAATAGTAAGGAGGGCATGGTTACACTTTGGCTTGCTCGTGATCCGCGTTTATTAGTTGACGATATCAAAGATAAACAAGTAGATTTTGCATAAATCGCGTTTGTTAACGCACTTTATTCTCTGATTTTTCTCAAGGAATAGCGTAGAGATAAAACTTTATTCAATCATTGATAAGCTATTGTTTTTTACATTTGTATTATGTTTTTATATGGGAGTATTGGTGTTTTATAGCGGCGTGTAGGCTGTATAATGAAACACCTTCTATAGAGTTAAGCCTATGAGGATCATTATTTAAGGTGTCCTGATATTATATTTTATTAGCCAATATATTGATTTTAAAAGATCATTGATTTTTTTAAACTCAATAAGAGGTTTGAATACAGGAATGTTGTCTCATTTCAAATTTCCTGTTTCAGAATCCGAAAGAGTCTGTTTGTCTGCTACAAAAGAAGGTATTTATCTTAATGATACCGTTTGTAAAAGAAAATACATCTTTCATACATTTTCTAAATGTGAGAGCGGCTGCAATATGATATAATGCCGCACAATATAATATAGTGAAGGCTCATACCTTTATAAATGTCAAAGATGGTGGTGCCCAATAGATCTTAAAATGTCTCTTTAAAACAGGTTTTTAGATAAGGAGTACCTTGGAACTTTTAGTGAGGGGTGCAAAAAGATGCTCTAAAAAGACGAAAAAGTAAAAGGGTAAGACAATGCATTATATTCATAAAATAAGATCGGCGATGATCTAGGGATAGTTTGTGGCTGAAAGTAGGAAAAAAAGCGTGATATTAAACTAAAGTTTCGTATCTCTTTATCATGAGAAGTTATGAAGGTTATTAAATAAGTCCATTGTTTTTGCCAAAAGTATTTTCTTTCTTTTTATGTTTGCCGCTCATCTTATGACGCAGTCCGTGGGTATAGCGTAAAATTGATAGGGCACCATCGTCTTTAGTTTAAGTAAAAGTTGTAAGTAGGCATCATCGTTTTATGTTTTTTATCCATATGCTTCTTCTTGTTTGTGATGTGCGATAGTATGGCTATTCATTAATTCAATAGACGAAGATTGAAAATAAGGGAACCTTACGTTTTTGAGATCTCTCATGTAAATTGTAAAATGATGAGTTCTGATTGTAAATCAATGAATTGTTTACGTTAGAAGAACAGACTATAAAAATTTTTGAGCATAGAAACTACTGTGTGTATTACTTTACGGGATCATTTAAATGATAGAGATTAAGAGAAAATGTCTGCGTTGATTTCGGTTTGTTATGTTAAAATGAGTTAGAGACTGTTGGTTATTGTAAAATGGTTTATCGTTACTTGGAATGACGATGGGGCGTGATTCGAAACAAATACCTTCAGAGTTCTCATTTTCTCATAAGATTAAGCTGTTTAAGTTCCTCATTGATTGTTACATGAAGGATGTAACAATATTTTAATGATCATTTACAGAAATTTTTTATAAATATAGATAAGATTTTATTTCTCTAATTTATTGTTTTATATGAATAATTCATAGCTTTCTTGCAAGAAGATGTTTTCCATTTTTTACGGTTATTTGTGTAAGATTTTAAAAATCTACGTTTTTCTTTTTGTGGTGATTGCTGTTGGAAAAGCGATTCTACTTTTACATAGTTTAATTTTTATAGGGTGGATACGTAGAAATTACTGTTTTTTAATATGATCATCAGAGTTATGAAAGAAACTATTTAAAAGTTATAATGATCGTAGATTCTAATTGATGCTTCTTGAAATAAAATTGCTTCAAATTGGGTCATTTTGAACTTTTTTTGCCTAAATTTAAACATTTTTAAATAATTTATAATTCTTTTATGTTTTTTTGCGTAGAAGATGATAAGAATTTCTTGTTGTTTAAAGAATTTTATTCCATAGCAAGAATATTGCATCGGCTATCTTAGTGGTTGATGTAAGAGGACAATCGGGGAACCTCCTCCCCCCCCCCCGCGTGGATCCCCTAGATTGTCTGGCCTGACTGAGGATTTCCTCAGTCAGGCTTTTTATAATTGTTTTAGGGGATGTGTAAGGTTTTATAGGGGGGAAGTGTAAGATCTGTTATTGTTTCGCTTATAGTACGTAAATATGTAGAGGGGGATGTCTTGTTAGGCGGATAGTGTTAGCGTATTTATTTTGAATAATTTGATTTTTCTTTATTGAGGCATTGTTGAATGCTATAAGGGAAATCGTAAAGGGAATCTATGTTTGTATTCTGTGATCTTTAGGTAAGAGATAATGGAATCTTTTTCGCATCGTATTATTTTTATTTTATTTGTGTTTTTTATTTTTGGCGCTGTCTTTTTTGCTTTTCAAAGTGGTGTTGTTTATCAGTTTTTTCCCGGTCACTCTTCTTTGTCTTCTCAGCAGCTTGATGTAACAGAGGAGGAGTTATTAGAGAGATTATCCGTATCTTTTCCAGATATCATCAAGCATCTTTCTAAAATGACCCCTCAACAGCAAGAGTTGTTTATTGCGCAGCTGCGTCGTGATGTAATTGCGCTTGCTTCTAAAAGTGGGCAGAGTCGTGAACAGGCTCAAAAATCTGGTGAAACTGTTGCTATGGCTCTCTCGAAAGCGATTTCTCGTCCTTCCATTGCTAATGCTTATTTTTAGCTATTTTTTTAATCGCGCTTTTGGGTTTTATTTTAAGGAGCAAGAGCTTTTCGTGAAGTCTTGAAAAGTGCGAGGAGATAATCAATTTGTAAGGTATTAACAAAATTTATCTCTCAAAAGGTAAGCAATTGGAGTATAAGGGTAATGTTGCAATCATTACAGGAGTGATAGAAAGTCTATCAAGGGTATTGGTCCAAGTTAATTGCATTATCAATCGCTACAATGACAAAAGCAGTATTGACTATAATAAAACACGTTAACCGCATTTTATATGCCGGTTATTTTTTTATTTGATATGAGAAAATAAAAAATTTAAAAGGATTTAAGCTTTTTTATTCTACGGATTTTAGGATATTTATCCACTTGTATGATTTCTGAAAATGAGGTGTAAGGCTGATAAGATGATAGTCTGTGACAAAGAAAAAATATTTGAATGAAGATGAGAGGTCTATTTTTATTTAAAAAGGCTTTAGGGGTATTGAGCTTTCTAACATTTTTCAAAAAAATAGACACAAGTAATTGTTAAGCTTTGTTGTAGGAAAAAACGGATATAACTTTTTTAGTATATTGTTTTATAATGATAATTTATCATTTTATATTGAATGAGAATCTTAAGAATTATAAAATCCTCTCATTTTAAATTTATCCATGGTGAAAAAATCAAAATCAGTTTCTTGTATACCACAAGTGGGAGGCTTGTGTGGATAAAAACTCTTTTAAAAAGGAATTAAAAAGCTTCTTTGAGATATCTTGAGAGCTAAAAGTCTGTTGCAATATTTTGAATTGGTAAATAGCGTATGATGGTTTTTGTATATCTATGGACTCCTTATGCACAGTGATGGAGGTAGGGGGGTGATTTTAGTCAATGGTTTATTGGGGCCATAAAGAATGCTGCGCGTGTTTATTGGTTAGAAAGAAGCATCAATAACGGGTTTTATTTTTGTGAAACTTTTGCGATATCGAGGATCTTTGGTAAAGATGATCTCGTCTCTATTGCTTTGTGGGATTGATATCAATAAAAAATTTAATCATCGTATATAAAAAAATATCATATCTTTTTAAAGTGCTATTTTGTAATATAAAAATTGATTGATACAATAGATATAGCAGAACTTGATAGAATATATCATTTTAGTTAATATGATATAAGTTTAATTATAGGCTTTTAATTTTTTTATTTGATGATATAGAGAAGTCTATAATTTTTGTATAAAGAGTTTTTCTTTTTATACAGAACTTTATCTTGAAATTGTCTTAATATTTCCCTTTTCAAGCCGTTCTTTTGCTTTCTTTTTTTGTACAATGCATTCGAAAATTATTTGCGGTTAGAATTTGAGAATTTTTGAGTGAGAGAAAGAAAATGCAATTTTTGAAAATTTTGTTAAATACAGCGTGTGCTGTATTTTTTGTATTTGATATAAGTTGGGCTCATAGTGTTTTAAATGTTGCAGAAGCAAAAGAAGGCTTAGGGAGTGTTGCTTCTCAGATTTCTAATCGTCCTTATGAGTTTCTTATTCAGAAATTTGCAAATAAGTATAATATTCCGGTTAATTTAGCACATGCTGTTGTAAAAGTTGAAAGTAATTATAAGGCAGGTATAAAGGGGGCTGCTGGCGAAATAGGTTTGATGCAAATTAAACCCTCTACGGCACGAGGGTTGGGCTTTAGTGGTTCTGTACAGGATTTGTACGATCCTGCGACCAATCTTGAATATGGTATGCGTTATTTGGCACGGGCCTATAAACTCAGTGGTGGAAGTACGTGTGGTACAATCCTTAAATATAACGCAGGTCATGCTGCAAAAAAAATGAATTCCATTTCAGCGAAATATTGCGCAAAAGTAAAGACTTATCTGGCTTCATTAAAATAAAAACATCTGTTGAGAGAGGTTTGTCATAAAATATTTTAAGATGCTATTTTCACGGAGCAAAAAATGTTTTATAAATCAGTATGTCAGTCGGCTGGGCAGCCGCGCTTGTCCAATGCTGAAAGGCGGCAGGTGAGGAAAGTCCGGGCTCCATGGAAAGACGGTGCCGGGTAACACCCGGCGGGGGTGACCCTAGGGAAAGTGCCACAGAAAGTAAACCGCCTATTTTAATAGGTAAGGGTGAAAGGGTGGAGTAAGAGCCCACCGCGCATTCAGTAATGAATGTGGCAAGGTAAACCCCACCGGGAGCAAGACCAAATAGAAATGACGTGCAAAATTTAATTTGCAGCCGATTTCCGGGCGAGTCATTCGGGTAGGTTGCACGAGGCGGATGGTAACATCCGTCCCAGATGAATGGTTGCCATGTAAAGTGTAAGCTTTACTCTACAGAACCCGGCTTATAGGCCGACTGATATTTCATGATGATACGCGATATTTTATAAGATCAATTATATATGGTCTTTTATGGAGTCTATGTGTTTGAAATGGACACTTGAGCAAAGAGTGTTTTAAAAAATTATAACATTTCTTTAAGTATAATGCGTTAGGATCTGTTTTAGGATAACTTTAGTTTTTTCGTTCATTGTGATTAATGTGATGAAGGCCAGGTTATTCTAAGATCAGTTGCCATGAGAGAGCTGTTGATTTAAGACAGCATAACTTCAAGACGGATTATTTTGATAAAGCAGGATCAAAGAGCTGAACGCCATATTCCAGTGTTGTTACAGCCAGTTTTGGCTGGGCTTATGCCATTGGTTGGAGCAAAAGTGATTGATGGCACCTTTGGTGCTGGTGGTTACACGCGCGCTTTGTTAAAGGCAGGGGCACAGGTGATTGCTCTTGATCGTGATCCTCATGCTATCAGTGCAGGACAATTGCTTGTTGAAGAATTTTTTCCACGCCTTCGTTTGGTCCATATGGCGTTTTCACAGCTTGATCGTGTCGTTGAAGAGAAGGTGGATGCAGTTATTTTGGATATTGGTGTCTCTTCAATGCAGCTTGATGAAGCAGAAAGAGGTTTTTCTTTTCAAAAAGATGGGCCATTGGACATGCGAATGGCTCAGACTGGTTTTACAGCTAGCGATGTTGTCAATCATTTAAAAGCAAGAGATTTGGCACGTATTTTTAAGGTATTAGGAGAAGAGCGTTATGCGGGACGAATTGCACGGATGATTGAAACGCGTCGTGTTGTTCAGCCTTTTTTGCGTACGGGTGATTTGGCGTATGCTATCGAAACGTTGATAGGACGTAAACCGGGAGATCGTATTCATCCTGCAACACGTGTATTTCAGGCTCTTCGTATCTATGTTAATGATGAAATTGGTGAATTGGCGCGTGGTTTATTTGCTGCTGAACGCGTTTTAAAAGCTGGAGGCCGTTTGGGGGTTGTCAGTTTTCATTCTCTTGAAGATCGTATGGTCAAAAGATTTTTTTCGACTCGTTCTGGAGAACGTATGAGATCACGCTATCTGCCAGAAATAAAGGCTGCTCCAGCAACATTTTTTCCTTTGTTTAGAGGTGGGATCACGGCAACTAAAGAGGAGTTACAGAAAAATCCTCGTTCACGTTCTGCGCGGTTGCGTATTGGTGTACGGACTGAAGCAGAGGCTCTTACAGAAGATATGAAATTATTTAGTTTAGCAGAGATTGCCAGTTTTGAAGGCGGCAAGAAATGACAGTTTTTCGTACATTTGATATGATTTTAGTGATGATTATGATTTGTATGGCAGGTCTTACTTATAAGGTAAAATATGATGTTCAAAAACGAATGAATGAAGTTCTTCATCTTGAGCATGAAATTGCTGCAGCAAAAAATACGGTGAGTTTGCTTCATGCTGAGTGGGCTGTGATGATCAAGCCTTCGCGCATGCAAAAACTTGCGAAACGTTATCAAAAAGAACTTGGATTAGAAGTTATACAGCCGCGTCAAATCGTAGAATTTAAAGACATTCCGGTACGGGTACATGATCCAATTGAAGAATTGATTAAACAAAATATCTTGGAAGATAATCAAGATATTTTGGCAAATCGTCGGGATTCTCAGATGAATGGTGTTGTCCAAAAAGGCGTGCAGTGATGAAGTCGACTTTTTTATTCTTACAGAAGAAAAAGCACTTTAAGAATTCGTTGAATAATCATAATGTTTCTGTTCGTCGTCCCTATTCTAGTCGTCCACGTTTGCTTTTTTCGTTGTTCTGCTTTTTAGTTTTATATGGCATCATGGGGGCTTGCCTTATTTCTTATGGGTTGGAAGGTGGACAGATTGAAGAAGCAAAGGGGCCAGGAGTTCTTCAACTGACGGCGCGGCCTGATATTGTTGATCGTAATGGTCGTTTATTGGCAACAGATATTAAAACTTATTCACTTTTTGCTGAGCCACGACGTATTATTGATGTGGATGAAACCATTGAATTGCTCTCAACAGTTTTGCCTGATCTTAATTGGCAGGAAACCTATAAGCGCTTAAAAAGAAAAACTGGTTTTTCTTGGATACAGCGTGGGTTAACACCAATGCAGAAGACACAAATTATGGCCCTTGGTATTCCAGGAATTGGTTTTCGGACTGAAATTCGTCGTTTTTATCCCGATGGACCTGTAACTTCCCATATTCTCGGCATGGTGAATGTTGATAATCAAGGTATTGCAGGTATGGAAAAATATATTGATGATGCGGGTTTGAGTGCTCTGCGTGCTGCTGGTCTTGCCATGGAAGAATCATTAAAACAAGTTCAGCTTTCGATCGATGTGCGACTTCAGGCAATTGTCCATGATGAACTTATTCAGGCTATGAAGCGTTATAAGGCAATTGCTGCAGGAGCTGTTATTTTAAATATACATACGGGGGAAGTTTTGGCGTTGGCATCTCTACCAGATTTTGATCCTGGAAATCCTATTGAAGCTTTAAAAAGTGATCGTCTCAATCGGATGACGGCCGGAACATTTGAAATGGGATCGATTATTAAAAGTTTTACGACTGCCATGGCACTTGATTCCAATATTTTTCATTTAAACAGTATTATTGATGCTTCAAAGCCCATAAAAGCAAGTAGTGGATATATTATTCATGATTTTCACGGAAAAAATCGTCCCTTAACGTTATGGGAGGTTTTTGTTTATTCTTCCAATATTGGTTCTGCTAAAGAAGCATTAGCGATAGGGATTGATAAACATCGTGATTTTTTGCAAAAACTTGGGCTACTGGATCGACTCGTAACAGAGTTGCCTGAAGTTGCTCATCCTATTGTGCCACATCATTGGAAGGATATCCAATCTATGACGATTGCTTTTGGGCATGGTATGGCAACAACTCCCTTGCAAACAGCTGTTGGGGCTGCTGCTTTAATGAATGGTGGTTGGTTAATTGCTCCGACATTTTTAAAACGGACAAAAGAACAAACTTTGCACCATGCAAAACGGGTTTTGCATGCTAAAACAAGTCAAAATATGCGTTACCTTTATCAATTAAATAGTGAGATTGGGTCTGGACGTAATGCAAAAGTAGAAGGTTATCGTGTAGGTGGTAAGACAGGAACAGCTGAGAAAGTTGAAAATGGAAAATATTCTAAAACAAAAAATTTCAATAGTTTTCTTGCTGCTTTTCCTATTGATGATCCTGCTTATGTTGTTTTAACAATTATCGATGAACCAAAGCCTGCAGAGGGACAGCGTTCATCAACAGCGGCGATGAATGCTGGACCAATGCTTGCTAATATTGTTCGTCGCACAGCTAGTTTTCTTGGTGTAAAACCCGATTTTAAAAAAGAATATGAGTCTCTTTTAAGTAAAAAGAGCAATTCAAGTTTCGTTAAACAACGGTAAAATAAATATAAAGGTGCGTTATCATGTTGTTGGGAACAGTTTTTACAGAATGTGTTGAAGATGAAAGTCTTTCTTCAATAGCAATAACAGGAATAAGTGTGGATTCTCGGCAAGTTTTGCCGGGCTATGTTTTTGTTGCTGTTCAAGGGAAAAAAAGTGATGGAAGACACTATATAGATGACGCGATAAAGCGTGGCGCACGAGCAATCGTTACAGACTGTCATGCTGTTCTTGAGGATTTATCTGTTCCCATTTTACGTGTTTCTAATGTTCGTCATAGTTTAGCGTTGGCAGCTGCACGTTTTTACGGTTCTCAGCCGGAAACAGTTGTTGCTGTGACTGGTACAAGTGGTAAAACATCTGTTGTCTCTTTTCTTCGGCAAATTTGGACTCATGTTGGATTTTGTGCAGCGAGTATAGGAACGGTTGGTGTTGTTTCTCCTAAACGGAATGTTTATGGTTCTCTCACAACACCTGATCCGGTCGTCTTGCACCGTCTTCTTTGTGAAATTTCTCATGAAGGTGTGACGCATGCCGCTCTTGAAGCTTCTTCGCATGGGCTTGATCAAGGACGACTTGATGGAGTCCGTTTAACGGCTGGTGCCTTTACTAATTTAGGGCGAGATCACATGGATTATCACACGGGGGTAGAGGATTATTTGCGGGCTAAAATGAGGTTGTTTGATACACTTTTGCCTGTATCTGCTCCTGCTTTGATTTTTGCTGATGATGTTTATTCACAAAAGGTTATTGATGTTGTTACACAAGCGCGCCGCCGTGTCTTGACAATTGGTCGTAAGGGGCAATTTATCACGATTAATCGTGTCGAACATCAACGCTCCAAACAGTGTATTGAGTGTCGTGTGGAAAACAATATTTATACATTTGATTTGCCTTTAGCTGGAGATTTTCAGGTAGCCAATGCGCTTATGGCAGCGGGGTTAGCCATTGCAACGGGTGTTTCACCTCGTAAGGTTTTTCCTGCGCTTGAAACTTTGCAGGGGGCACCTGGGCGGTTAGAGTTTGTGGGAAAGACAGAAAATAATGCGCTTGTTTATATTGATTATGCTCATAAACCAGAAGCTTTGGAGCAGGTTTTGCTTTCTGTTCGTCCCTTTACGCAAGGACGCTTGATCGTTGTTTTTGGTTGTGGAGGAGATCGTGATCAAGGAAAAAGACCTTTGATGGGAAAAATTGCGGCGGATAAAGCGGACATTGTTATTGTAACAGATGATAATCCTCGAACAGAAATGCCAGAAAAAATACGTAAAGATATTTTACAGGCGGTGCCAACAGCAATAGAGATAGCAGATCGTGGTGAAGCTATTTCTTACGCGGTGGAGCTTTTGAAAGCTGGTGATACACTCATCATTGCTGGAAAAGGTCATGAGGATGGCCAAATTATAGGGCAGACAACTTATCCTTTTTCAGATCGTCTGAAAGCGATAGAAGCTTTAGAGGACCGAAAGAAATGACAGCTTTATGGGATAAGCAAGCACTTGTTGCTGCAGTTAATGGTGTTGTAATGGGAAGCTTGCCAGAAACTTTTTCTGGGGTTTCCATTGATAGTCGTACTCTTGCGGAAGGGGATGTTTTTTTCTGCATTAAAGGGCACCATCTTGATGGTCATGATTTTGCTGCGCAAGCTTATGAACGAGGTGCAGGCGTTCTTATCGTTGCGGAACACCGTTTGAGGGATATGAAAAAGATATTGGCTCCACTCATTGTCGTTCCTGATGTTTTGCAAGCCTTAGAACAACTTGCACAAGCTGCACGCAAACGTTCAAGAGCTAAGATTATCGCGATAACAGGATCGGTGGGAAAAACGACGACAAAAGAAGCTTTGAAACAAGCACTTGCAACGGCTGGGAATGTTCATGCGAATCTCGCTTCTTTAAACAATTGCTGGGGGGTTCCACTCACTTTAGCGCGGATGCCTATGGAGAGTGATTATGGTATCTTTGAAATTGGCATGAATCATAGAGATGAAATTCGCCCTCTGGTCAAGCTGGTTTGTCCGCATATTGCTCTCATTACGCATATTTGTGCAGGACATATGGGATTTTTCAAAGATCTTGAAGAAATAGCAAAGGCAAAAGCTGAAATTTTTGAAGGATTGGATGAAGAAGGCATTGCCATTTTAAATGCGGATAGTGATTTTTTTTCTTATCTCGTTCAAAAAGCAAAGAAATGCGGTGTAAAGAAGATCTTAAGCTTTGGTGGGACTAAAGATGCTGATTATCAAGCGCGAGATATACGTCTTCTAACCGATAGTTCTTCTATGATTGTGCGTATTGGGGGGCGGGATAAGGAGGTTCAAATTGGGGCTCCGGGACGCCATATTGTGCAAAATAGTTTAGGGGTTATTGCTGCTTGTGATGCTATGGGGGTTGAGTTAGAGCCTGTTTTTCTTTCTTTTCGCCATTTTTCTTCTCAAAAGGGGCGAGGTGTTCGTTATCGACTGTCTTTATCAAATGGGGGTGAATTTTATCTCATTGATGAAAGCTATAATGCAAATCCTGCTTCTATGCGTGCTGCACTTGAGCTTCTTGCTACAGGACCTGTAGGAAAAGGGGGGCGGCGAATTGCTATTTTAGGGGATATGCTAGAGTTAGGGGAGTATAGTGAAAAGCTTCATCGTGATTTAATAAAACCAATACGTCTTTCCGGTGCTAATCCGGTTTTTCTATTTGGTGAGGCGATGAAATCTTTAGTCAGTGATTTGTCTGCTGGTGTTAAGGTTCATTATGCTGAAAATATTGAGAAAATTTTACCGCTTCTTTTAGCAGAAATTTCTCCTGGCGACCTACTTATGATTAAATCATCCAATAGCCTTTGTTCATCAAATATTGTGACTGCATTGCTTGATCGCTATAAAGCAGTTTCTTCATAGTTTTAAGAGGTTTTTTGTTCCATGATGCTGTTTTTTTCTTCGTTTAGTGATTGGCTTCCGGGTGTAAATGTTTTTCGTTATATTACTTTTCGCACGATAGCAGCTATGCTTACTTCGGGGCTTATCGTCTTTTTGTTTGGACCTAGCATCATTGCTTCTCTTAAATTGCGGCAAGGTAAGGGGCAACCGATTCGTGCTAATGGACCTCAAACACATTTTAAAAAGGCTGGAACACCTACAATGGGTGGATTAATGATTTTAATCGGCATTGTGGTATCGGCATTTTTATGGGGTAATTTATCGAATATTTACTTTTGGGTATCGCTATTGGTTATGCTTTCTTTTGGGGTAATTGGGTTTTATGATGATTATCTTAAGGTCACAAAACAAACAGACAAAGGATTTTCTGGGAAAGCACGGTTAAGCTTGGAGTTTTGTGTTGCGGCGATTGCTGCTTTTGCCATTCTGCAAATTGGCTCATCTGGATTAGCTTTGCCTTTTTTGAAAGATTATCTTATCAATTTGGGCTGGTTTTTTATTCCTTTTTCTGCTTTCGTCATTGTCGCGACGGGTAATGCGGTTAATTTGACGGATGGACTCGATGGGCTTGCTATTGTTCCTGTGATGGTTGCAGCCTTATCTTTTGCTCTGATTGCTTATCTTTCTGGTAATATGAATTTTGCTGATTATCTCCAAATCCATTATGTATCGGGAACAGGTGAATTGGCTGTTTTATTGGGAGCTGTTGTTGGGGCAGGGCTTGGATTTTTATGGTTTAATGCACCACCTGCAGCTATTTTTATGGGAGATACTGGATCGTTGGCTCTTGGAGGACTCTTAGGGACTGTTGCGGTTGCTACGAAGCACGAAATTGTTTTGGTTCTTATTGGTGGACTTTTTGTTGTGGAAGCTTTTTCGGTCGTTATTCAGGTTGGTTATTTCAAATTAACAAGAAAACGCGTGTTTCTTATGGCACCGATACATCATCATTTTGAGAAAAAAGGTTGGACTGAAAGCCAAGTGGTGATACGCTTTTGGATTATTTCGATTGTTCTCGCTCTCATAGGTCTTTCAACACTTAAATTGCGGTGAGAATGTGATTTCTGTTACGTGTTATAAAGGTCAAAAAGTTGCTCTGTTTGGATTGGGGCAGTCTGGACTAGCAACGGCACAAGCATTAATGTGTGGTGGTGCAGAAGTGGTGGCGTGGGATGATAGTCCTTCAAGCGTGCAGATGGCTTGTCGGCAAAATATTCCAACAAGAGATCTCCACGATGAGGACTGGTCAGAATTTGTTGCATTGGTTCTCGCTCCTGGAGTTCCTTTAAATTATCCTCAACCGCATTGGGTTGTTGAAAAGGCACGAAAAAAAAATATAGAAATTATTGGTGATATTGAATTGTTTGTTCGTGCACGCCATGATTTTTTACAGCATTATGGTTTTTGTGACCAAGATGTTCCGTTTATTGCGATTACGGGGACGAATGGAAAGTCGACAACAACGGCTTTGCTTACGCATTTATTGGAAAAAATGGGCTATGATGTGCAGATGGGGGGAAATATTGGAAAGGCAATATTGACGCTTAAGCCATTTGTTAAAAAACGTATTTATGTGATTGAATGTTCATCATTTCAAATTGATCTTACTCCCTCTCTTCAGCCAACCATTGGACTTTTATTGAATTTGACATCTGATCATATTGATCGACATGGAAGTTTTGCCTGTTATGTGCAAACCAAAAGGCATCTGATTGCTCAGGCTTCTCAGGCTTTTATTTCAGTTGATGATGCAGCTTGTCAGGTTTTATATCAACAGTTACTTCATGATGGGAAGCAAATTGAGGCAATTTCCAAGAATCATTTTGTTGAAAATGGTTTTTATGCAGATGGAACCAAGCTTTTTTCTGTTCGTCAAGGACAGCGTCATATGCTTGCAGATCTTGCTCCTATGGCGGTGTTACGTGGGAGTCATAATGCGCAAAATGCTCTTATGGCATTGGCAACATTGCAGGCTTTAAAAATAACAGATCCCTCTATAAAAAAGCATTTAGCAAGTTATAAAGGGTTGGATCATCGTATGCAGCAGGTGCGTAAAATGGGGGCGGTTTTGTTTATCAATGATAGCAAGGCGACTAATGCAGATGCAACAGCTCCTGCTCTTTCCACCTTTAATGATATTTTTTGGATTGTTGGGGGACAGGCGAAAAAGGGAGGAATAGAGTCTCTTAGAGAATTTTTTCCTAAAATTCGTAAAGCCTATTTGATTGGGAGTGCGGCGGAAGAATTTGCTCGCATTATTGGATCTGCTTTTCCCTTTTCTATGAGCTTAACTTTGAAAAATGCGGTGCGTGAAGCAGCTGTTGACGCAATAGGTTGTAAGGCAAAAGAGGTGACGGTTCTTTTGTCACCTGCTTGTGCAAGTTATGACCAATTTAAAAATTATGAAGAACGGGGCGAAGCATTTGTCTCTTTTGTGATGCAGTTACAATAAAAAGCATCAGTTATAAAAAAATATTTTTGCGTTAAGACTCCAGAATCTTTTTTTGTGTAATTTAGTTTTTAAAGTGTTTGTTAAACAGGCGGGGAACCATATCACTTTGAAACAATTTATAAAACGGATAAGGCGGATATCATGGTTACGCGTGCAGATAGAGACCCAATTGCTAATTGGTGGTGGACGATTGACCGCTCTGTCTTTGCAGCTTGTTTAATTTTAATGGGGATTGGCATTATGTTGTCTTTTGCTGCCAGCCCCACGATTGCAAAAAAAATCGGAATTGCTGATAGTTTTTATTTTGTTCGGTGGCATATCATTTTCAGCATTTCAGCATTTTTTACGATGGTGACCATTTCTTTTTTTTCAATTCCTAATATTCGTCGTTTATGTGCTCTTTTGCTTATTGTAACGCTTGCTCTTATGGTTGCAACCTTATTTTGGGGTCCAGAATTAAAGGGAGCACGGCGGTGGATTGTGCTCTTTGGTTTTTCTGTACAGGCTTCAGAGTTTATGAAGCCAGCTTTTGTGGTTATGTCCGCTTGGCTTTTTTCGGAACAGATACGCAGGAGGGGAATTCTAGGTTATACGTTAGCGATTGTACTTTATGGCATTTGTTGTGTGCTTCTGGTTTTGCAGCCTGATATTGGACAAACACTTTTAATAAGTGCAACATGGGGTGGTTTGTTTTTTATTGCTGGTGTGCCTCTAGCCGTTATTTTTCTCTTTCTCATTTTAGGTGCTGGAGGAATTGTTTTAGCTTATCTTTTTCTGTATCATGTGCGTGAGCGTATCAATGGTTTTTTGACAGGTGAAGGAGATACCTTTCAAGTAGATGTTGGACGTGAGGCTATTTTGAATGGTGGTTGGTTTGGGCAAGGTCCTGGGGAGGGAACAGTAAAACGTATTATTCCTGATAGCCATACAGATTTTGTATTTTCCGTTGCTGCTGAAGAATATGGTATTATTCTTTGTTTATTAATTATGATGCTTTTTGGTTTTATCGTTATGCGTTCATTGTATATAGCAATGAATACACGTGATTGCTTTATACGTCTTGGTATTACTGGCATAGCAATGATGATTGGCTTTCAATCAGCTATTAATATGGCCGTTAATCTTCACTTAATTCCTCCAAAAGGCATGACATTGCCTTTTATTTCTTATGGTGGTTCTTCGATGGTGGCGATTGCGTTTTCAATGGGCATTTTGCTCAGTTTAACACGTCGTTGGCCAGAAGCACGCCTTTCAGCTTTTTCTTCCTCTTCTGTCTTGGATACGCCTTATGAATGATAAAAAAGTTATTGTTTTGGTGGCTGGTGGTACAGGTGGACATCTTTTTCCTGCTGAGTCCCTTGGTGTTGAATTAAGGGAGCGTGGATATGATGTTCATTTAATAACAGATGAAAGAGCACGCCCTTTTGTTCGGTGCTTTGATGAAGAGCATACACATATCGTTTCATCGGCAACATTTATACGCCGCCATCCTTTTGCTCTGATAAAGACGTTTTGGTCTTTACTAAGGGGAATGGGGCAATCGTTGGCGTTGTTTTATAAATTACGTCCTGTTCTTGTTGGAGGATTTGGGGGATATCCGAGCTTTCCTCCTCTTTTTATTGCGGCTTTAACAAAGCGTGTGACATTTATTCATGAACAAAATGCTGTTATGGGGCGTGCCAATCGGATGTTGGCAATTTTTGTGCGTGCAATCGCTGGTGGTTTGTTGTCGCCAAATGGCGCTTATGCCCATAAAATGCTTTTAACGGGGAATCCTGTCCGTGAGGCTGTGCTGAAGGCGGCCGAAATTCCTTATCATTCTTCAGAGGGGGAAACGCCATTTAATTTTTTGATTTTTGGTGGTAGCCAAGGGGCTTCTGCTTTTTCACATATTGTTCCAGAAGCCATTGCGTTACTCGATGATAAGAACCGTAAACGCTTGCGAATTGTACAGCAAGTTCGCGGTGAAGCAGGAGGGTTGATCAAAATCTATCGTGATATGGGCGTACAAGCAGAGGTTGCTCCTTTCTTTGATGATATGGCTGAACGTATGGCACATGCTCATTTTATTTTGTCGCGCGCTGGGGCTTCATCCGTTTGTGAGATAGCGGTGATTGGTAGACCTGCTTTGCTTGTTCCCTATCCCCATGCTTTAGATCATGATCAGGCTGCCAATGCAGCTCTGCTTGCTCGTGTAGGTGGTGCGCAAATTGTATCAGAAAAAGATTTAAATGCACAAAAGCTTTCTTCTCTTTTAATGCACGCTTGTTGTGCGCCCCATTTATTAGAAAAACAAGCGCTTGCTGCAAAAAAAGTTGGGCAACCTCATGCAACCCGTTGCCTTGCTGATATGGCTGAATCCTTAATTGCAGGGCGATTGTTGTCAGATATAAAAGAGGAGCTTTTTAATGAAAATGCCACTTGATATAGGCGTTATCCATTTTATCGGAATCGGGGGGATCGGTATGAGTGGAATTGCGGAGGTTTTTTATAATCTTGGCTATAAAGTTCAAGGGTCAGATCAAGTTGAAAGTGCAAATGTTGAACGTTTACGGAAAAAAGGAATTAACGTTCATATAGGTCATTGTGCTGAAAACTTAGGGAATGCAGAGGTTGTTGTTTTTTCTACTGCCGTTAAAAAAACAAATCCTGAGTATATTGCTGCAAAGGAAAGACATTTGCCGCTTGTCAGACGTGCAGAAATGCTGGCGGAGCTGATGCGGTTTCGGCGTGCAATTGCAGTGGGTGGTACACATGGTAAAACAACAACCACATCAATGGTCGCAGCCCTTCTTGATGCTGGTCATTTTGATCCAGTGGTGATTAATGGCGGTATTATTAATGCTTATGGTACGAATTCTCGTACAGGAGATGGCGATTGGATGATTGTTGAAGCTGATGAAAGTGATGGTACATTTTTAAAGCTGCCTGCTGATATTGCTGTTATTACTAATATTGACGCTGAGCATTTGGATCATTATGGAAGTTTTGATGCTGTGCGTGAGGCTTTTCGGCAATTCGTAGAAAATGTTCCTTTTTATGGTTTTGCTGTTTTGTGTCTTGATCATCCAGAGGTTCAGTCATTGGCGGGCCGTATTGATGATCGTTGGGTGATCACTTATGGTAAAAATCCACAAGCGGATGTTCGTTTTCTTAATCTTTCGATGGATGGTCAAAAAACGCATTTTGATGTTCTTGTTCGCTCACGCAAAACAGGAAGAAAGATTGAGTTAAAAAATTTGCTTTTGCCCATGGCAGGGCAGCATAATGTTGCCAATGCAACGGCGGCGATTGCTATTGCGCATGAACTTGGCATTTCAAATGAAGCTATAAAAAGGGGCTTAGCAGAATTTGGCGGAGTAAAACGGCGTTTTACGCGAATAGGAAGTTGGCGTGGCATTGAAATATTTGATGATTATGGACATCATCCTGTTGAAATAAAGGCAGTTTTGCGTGCTGCACGTGAGAGTGCAAAAGGGCGTGTTATTGCGATTGCACAACCCCATCGGTATTCGCGTTTGTATCATTTATTTGATGATTTTGCTGCTTGTTTTAATGATGCAGATACAGTGTTGATTACGCCCGTTTATGCGGCTGGTGAAGAACCTATTGTAGGATTTGGTTCTCAAGAATTGGTAGAGCATATTAAAATGGCTGGTCATCGTGATGTGCGCTTAATACATGGTCTGGAAGATGTTGTGTCTCTTGTCTCAACATTTGCTCAGGCAGAGGATTATGTGGTTTTTCTTGGTGCTGGCAATATCACACAATGGGCGTGTGCATTGCCTCATCAGTTGTTGGTATTTGATGGTCATGATAAATTTTCAGCACATTGATGGTGAGGCGTTATTGGCGCAATTGCAACCACTGTTGGGGGGTATAAGAGGCAAGCTTACACCTAACGTTGAGATGCGTAAGGTGACGTGGTTTCGCACTGGTGGGTTAGCAGAACTTTTTTATCAGCCTGTTGATGAGGAAGATTTAGCTCTTTTCCTTCAAAATTTGCCTGAATTTATTCCTGTAACAATTGTAGGAATAGGTTCTAATCTGCTGGTGCGTGATGGGGGTGTTCCTGGTGTTGTGATTCGTCTTTCGCCAAAAGGTTTTGGGCAAGTGCAACAAGTTTCTCCAAAACGTTTTTTAGTTGGTGCAGGTACGGCCGATAAACATTTAGCTACCGCTGCTTTAAAGGCAGAAATCGCGGGTTTTCATTTTTATCACGGTATTCCTGGTGGTCTTGGAGGGGCACTCAAAATGAATGCGGGTGCAAATGGTGTTGAAACCGCAGCACGTGTTGTTGAGGTTTATGCGCTGGATCGTAAAGGAAAACGTCATATTTTGAGTTTGAAAGATATGCATTATTCCTATCGCCATTGTGATATTCCTGAAGGGTTTATTTTTACTGCTGCTTTATTAGAAGGACAAACCGGTAATAAAGATGATATTCGTGCTGCTATGGATGAAGTTGCCCTCCATAGGGAAACAGTGCAACCTATTCGTGAAAAGACCGGTGGATCAACTTTTAGAAATCCTGAGAATATATCTGCGTGGCGCGTGATTGATGAGGCAGGGTGTCGTGGTTTACGGATTGGTGGTGCTCAGATGAGCGAAATGCACTGTAATTTTATGATCAATACAGGGCAAGCAACAGGATATGATCTTGAAGCATTGGGAGAAACAGTGCGTGCACGTGTTTTTGCACATTCAGCCCACCTTTTACAATGGGAAATAGAGCGTATTGGTCAATTTGAGCGTGGTCGAAGTGTTCCTCCTTTTGATCCATTTCATTGATTTATTGTTCACTAAAAAAGTGAAAATAAAAAATTGAGTCATTTCAAAGAGATAATAAAAAATTTCTATTAAGAATCAATAAATTAACAAAGAATCTCTTGCATCAAGCTTTTGAGTCTGATTCATTATGCAAAATGCTAGGTTATTGATTCGCAAGGATAAACTTTGTTTTTTCCTGTATGTGGTGCTGATGTATTCTATATAGACTACATATAGTATGCGAAAGAGGGTGATTTATTATGAAAGATAAACATATAGCTGTATTAATGGGAGGTTTTTCTTCTGAACGGTCTGTAAGTTTATCTTCAGGGGCGGCTTGTGCTGATGTTCTTGAAATGCAGGGGTATCGCGTGAGCCGCGTGGATGTTGACGCTCATATTGCTTCTGTTCTTGAACAGTTGCAGCCTGATATTGCCTTCAATGCATTGCATGGTCCATTTGGTGAAGATGGCCGGATTCAAGGGATTCTTGAATATTTAAAAATTCCTTATACTCATTCTGGCGTGATGGCATCTGCTTTGGCAATGGATAAGGGACGTGCAAAAATTATCGTTGCAAATGTTGGGGTTTGTGTTGCTCCTTCTCGTATCATGAGCCGCTTTGCTTTGGGTCGAACACATCCCATGGAGCCTCCTTATGTAATTAAACCTGTGTGTGAAGGATCAAGTTTTGGTGTTGTCATTGTTCAAGGAAATGAAGCTGCACCGCCGCATAATATTGGGGGAGCTGAGTGGGGATATGCGGATGAGGTAATGATTGAAAAATATATTCCTGGTCGTGAATTGACTTGTGCTGTTTTGGGGAACGAAGTGCTGGATGTGTGTGAAATTCTTCCCGATAAACACTTTCCATTCTACGATTATGACTCAAAATATAAAACGGGTGGTTCTCTTCACATTTGTCCTGCACAACTTTCACTAAATATTTACCAAAGTGTGCAAAGAATGTCTTTAGCAGCCCATCAGGCGATAGGGTGTCGAGGTGTTAGCCGTTCTGATTTTCGTTTTGATGAGAAAACAGGAGAATTGGTTTGGCTTGAAATTAATACGCAACCCGGTATGACCTCGACGTCTCTTCTTCCTGATATTGCAAAAGCGAGCGGTCGTACTTATGGCGATATTGTTCAATGGATAGTGGAGGACGCATCATGCATGCGTTGAGTATTAATAAAACGAATATTCCGATGGAGGTGCTTTCAGTGCCGGCTTTGCCACGTCTTTATCGTCGTTTTCTTCGGTTTATGTTTGAGTTTGTTTTTGTCAATATTCATATTCCACGCCATTTTGGCTCTTTTGCTGTTGTATGGTTTTTCTTGGTGACGGCCTTTTATGGATTGTCATCCAGTGGTCAGATGGGTGTGATCGTAAAAACGATAATATCAGATATTGGTTTTGTGGTTGTAGATGTCGATATAAGAGGGAATAACCGCTTAGCAAAGCAGGATATTTTGAAAATTTTAAAACTTGATGTTGCATCCTCTATATTCACTTTTGATGTTGAAAGAGCGCGTTCTCTGTTGGAAAAGCAGCCTTGGGTGCAATCGGCTAATGTTCAGAAAATTTATCCCAATAGAATGCGGATTTCCATCGTGGAGCGTGAACCTTATGCCATTTGGCAACACGATGGCTTGGTCGATATCGTTGATTATACAGGTCGTGTCATTGTGCCCTTTAAAGGGAAAAATGTTTGGAATTTGCCGCTTGTGGTTGGGCAGGGGGCGCAAAATGCTGCTAAAGTGTTTATTCAAGCGCTGTTAGTTTATCCGGAAATATATAATCGTGTTCGTGCTTTCGTGCGGGTAGGGGATCGGCGTTGGGATCTTGTTTTGGATAACGGAATGCGCGTTATGTTGCCTGAAAGTGGTGCGCTTGAAAGGCTTTCTTCTCTTGTTTCGTCCGGTACAATGCAAGATCTTTTATCTCGCGATATTCTCAGTGTTGATTTACGCCTTGCTGATCGGATTACTGTTTCTTTATCAGATGAAACGTTGGAGCGTTATAATGCTACTGTAGTAGAAGAAGAACGTATTTTAAAAGCGCGAAAGGCAGGAAGCCTATGACATTGCTCAGATCACATCATCTGGGGGGACGTAAAACACGTTATTTAACGGTTCTTGATATCGGTTCAAGTAAGATTGTTTGTCTTATTGCTTGTTTGCGTCCTTTGAAGCATGCGCACTATTTACATGGTCGTACACATTCTACGGAAATTCTGGGCTTTGGAGTGCAGCGTTCACGCGGTATTAAATCTGGTGTTGTGATGGATATGTTTGCAGCAGAGCAATCAATACGCTTGGCTGTTGATGCGGCAGAAAAAATGGCTGGTTTGGTGGTGGATTCAGTGATTGTGAATTTTTCCTCAAGTCGGTTACAAAGCGCTTTGATTAATGGAATGGTCCATTTGAATGGTCGTGAAGTCACCAAGCGTGATATGCGTATGGCCTTTTCAGATGTTTCGCGCAAAGCCTTTGATGCTGAACGTCATGTTATGCATTCGGTTCCAGTTTCTTATGTATTGGATGGGGAAAAAGGAATTTCTGATCCTATTGGCATGGCAGGGGAAACATTTGGTGTCGATGTGCATGTGGTAACAGCGGAAACAGCATCTTTGCGTAATTTAGAAACTTGTATTAATCGTGCACATTTGAGTGTTGAAGCAATGGTTGCCACTCCCTTTGCAAGTGGTCTTGCTGTTTTGATGAATGATGAGGCGCGTTTAGGGGCTGCATGTATTGATTTTGGTGGTGGAACAACAACATTTTCAGTGTTTTTTGAGGGGAAATTTATTCATGCAGATGCTCTTGCTGTTGGGGGGCATCATGTCACTCTTGATGTTGCGCGCGGATTTTCTATGTCTTTAACAGAGGCGGAACGTTTAAAAGTTGTTTATGGTTCAGCATTTTTAACAAGTGCTGATGAGCGGCAAATGATTAATGTAGCAGAAATTGGGAGTGAACAGCGTGAAACTCAATATCCTCGCGCAGTTCTTGGGCGTATCATTCGTGCGCGTGTTGAAGAAATTTTAGAAATGGTCCGTGATTGTTTAAATCGTTCTGGTTTTGGTCACATCATTGGTAAACGTGTTATTTTGACTGGGGGAGCAAGCCAGTTAACAGGATTGCCAGAAATGGCACGTACTATATTAGGAAGAAATGTTCGTATCGGGCGGCCTTTAGGTATTTCGAGGCTTCCTTCTCTTGCAAAAGGGGCGGCGTTTACATCTGCTGTTGGGTTGTTAATTTATCCGCAATTGGTGGGTTTTGAAGAAAAAACAATGCAGGCGGCAGGAAATCATTTATCGATGGGCACGCGTGGGTATTTTCAGCGTGTTGGTCAGTGGTTGCGTGAGAGTTTTTAGTTAAGTCTAGTTGGATAAATTTCATCGCTTTGGCTTGCGGTGTCTTATGAGAAGGAAAAGAAAATGACGATTAATCTGCATCGGCCAGATATCGCGGAATTGAAGCCACGCATTACCGTTTTTGGTGTTGGAGGTGGTGGCGGGAATGCCGTGAATAATATGATAAATGCTGGTCTTCAGGGAGTTGACTTTGTTGTTGCAAATACGGATGCACAGGCTTTGGCTATGTCAAAGGCTGAACGTGTTATCCAACTTGGGGCAGCTGTGACAGAAGGTTTGGGTGCTGGTGCTTTACCGGAAGTTGGGCAAGCGGCGGCGGAGGAATGTATTGATGAAATTATTGATCATCTTGCAGACTCTCATATGGTTTTCATTACTGCTGGTATGGGGGGAGGAACTGGAACAGGAGCTGCTCCCGTTGTTGCTCGCGCAGCGCGTGAAAAAGGTATTTTGACTGTTGGTGTTGTGACAAAGCCTTTTCAGTTTGAAGGGGCACGTCGTATGAAAACGGCAGAGGCTGGTATTGAAGAATTACAAAAGTCTGTCGATACATTGATTGTTATTCCCAATCAAAATCTTTTCCGTATTGCAAATGATAAGACAACATTTGCTGATGCTTTTGCTATGGCTGACCAAGTGCTTTATTCTGGTGTTGCTTCCATTACGGATTTGATGATTAAAGAGGGTTTGATTAACCTTGATTTTGCTGATGTTCGTTCTGTTATGCACGAAATGGGTCGAGCCATGATGGGAACCGGTGAGGCATCTGGTGATGGGCGTGCTTTGGCTGCTGCTGAAGCTGCTATTGCGAACCCATTGTTGGATGATACTTCTATGCGTGGGGCGCGTGGTTTACTGATTTCTATTACGGGTGGTCGTGATATGACTCTCTTTGAGGTTGATGAAGCTGCTAATCGTATTCGTGAAGAAGTGGACGCTGATGCGAATGTGATTTTTGGCGCTATTGATGATGAGTCATTGGAAGGTGTTATTCGTGTTTCTGTGGTTGCGACCGGTATCGATCGTGAAGTTAGTGATGTGGTTCAGTCCTCTCATCCTCAGATTCAAAGGCCTGCTTCTTCAATACGCAAGAGCGATCCTGGAACGTCACACAGTTCTTTTCATGTTCAATCATCGCCTCTGCGTTCTGAGTCAATGGTAGAAGTGATCGAATCACTTGAAATAGAGAAGGGTAAATCAACCGGAGAACAGTTCCGTCCCAAAAGTCAAATTTTTGCACATCCTGTAGAAGCAATGACGACACGAAGTGCGACGAGTGCTGTTGCGTATGGCTCAAATGCTGTTCAGGAACAGAAATTAAATGTGCCTCGTATGCAAGTAAGCCGCGGTTCTCAACAGGCGATGGCGGCTCCCGTGAGTATGGAGGCAACAGCGCATGTTCTTGATGAGATGACAGGGGTTGTGAAGCAAACAGAAAAGCCAGTGCAACCAAAACAAATGCAAGCGCGCGCTCCAATGCGTATGCCTGAGTTAAAGGATTTTCCTCCTGTTGCTCATGGACAAAGCCAAAGAACATTTGTGACTGATCAAGGTCCTCGTAATCTTTGGCAGCGTTTGAAACAGAGCTTGACACATCGTGAAGAAGCTGAGCCAGAAGCGAGGTTGGAGCCTGCTGTTAGATCGTCTCAGCAGAAAGAGTCTCATGTTTACAATAAAAACTCTCAGGCGCTTTCTCAAGATGCTTCTGTTTATGTTCCACGTCGTTCTGGTGAGCTGCATCCTCAGGTACCACAAGATCAGCGTACTTTTATAAGTGAAGAAGATCAGTTGGAAATACCAGCATTTTTACGTCGTCAGGCAAATTAATTGATGAAAAATGAGGTAAAGTAAGAGATTTTATTATTTCTTTAATGCTCAGTCAAAAATTATATAGTAAAATATATTACTGTTTTTTGAATAAAATACTTTGTTTAAAAAAAACCGCTTACAATAAGCGGTTTTTTTTATTATTTACTATGAATATTTTTTATAGTTTTATAAATTTTGTTAAAAGATGTACAAGCAATTTAATAAAATGATATGATGAGTTTAGTACCAAAATATCAGTCTACTCTTAAAAAAGCAGTAACATTTAAGGGGATTGGCGTTCATAGTGGCTGTTTGTCAGTGGTAAATGTTTGTCCAGCGGATGTTGGGTGCGGTATTGTTTTTAAGCGTTGTGGATTAGACGGAACAGAGAAAATATTTCAAGCCCATGCATCGCAAACAGGAAAAACTGAATTATCAACAGTACTTGGAGATGGAGATGTAAGGGTTGAAACAATTGAACATTTGATGGCAGCAATTGCTGCTTATAATTTGGATAATCTTATTATTGAAGTGTCACATAATGAGATTCCTATTTTGGATGGTTCAGCGCGGCTATATTGCCAAGCTTTTGAAGATGTTGGTATTGTACAGCAAAATGCCTTGCGTTCTTATTTCATTATAAAAAAGCCGTTGCGGGTTGAAGGAGCTCATGGTGTTGCAGAGCTTTTGCCATTTAATGGACGTCGTTTTGATATAACGATCTCTTTTCCTTCTTCTGCTATTGGTAAGCAACATTTCAGTTTTGATCTTACCACACGAGGGTTTAGGGATGATTTGTCACGTGCGCGCACTTTTGGTTTTATCAAAGACGTGGAAGAATTAAGGCTTTCTGGAAAGGCGAGAGGTGCTTCTTTGGAAAATTCTCTTGTTATCGACCTTAATGATAAAATTTTAAATCCCGATGGTCCTTATTGGGAGAATGAATGTGTTCGGCACAAGATGCTTGATGCGATTGGTGATACTGCTTTGCTTGGTGCACCTTTTATTGGATTATTTCGTTCTTATTGTAGTGGGCATAGAATTAATGCGCAATTGGTGAAGGCTGTTTTGGCAGACGAATCATATTATGAAAAAAGCTTTTTAGAGAAAGAGTAAAAAAATTGACAAGATTTTTTATTATTTATTTGATTTTTAAGGGGATGATTGACCTGAACTGCTAAATTGGTTATGTGGATTTTATAGTGATATGGTATAAAACCTTTGATAAATTGTTTTTGCTACAAGGTGATATTCTGTGGAGGCCGGAAAAAATATGAAAAAATCTCATGTGTGCATTGGAAATATGACATATAGAAAATCTAACATTGTACGCAAGATATTGGGGGTGGTGCTTTTGGGAAGCACTTGTATGTTAGCGGGATGCCTCTTTAAAGAGAAAAAGACCCTTGATCCATCTGCTTATGTTTTGAAAATAGAGCCACCAGATGTTCTCTATAATCAAGCGCTTGCTAGCCTTGAAAGTGGGCGGCTTGGGGACGCATCGAAAAAGTTTTTGAAGATTGAAAAACAGTACGCTTATACAGATTGGGGGCGCAAATCTCTTGTGATGGGTGCTTTTACTAATTATCGACTCGGAAAGTATGATGATTCAATTAGTATGGCTCAACGCTATATTACGCTTTATCCAGGGTCGACTGACTCGGCTTATGCGTACTATATTATTGGTCTTTCTTCTTTCCGTCGGATTCCTGATGTTACGCGTGATCAACGTGACACGAAACGTGCTATTGCTGCTATGCAGCTTCTTATAGAGCGTTATCCTAATTCTGAGTATGTCAAGGATGCTAAGGATAAAATCCGTTTTGGTCGCGAACAGCTAGCTGGTAAAGAAATGCAGATTGGCCGCTATTATGAAGAGGGGCGGCGCTATCTTGCGGCAAGTAGACGGTTTCGTACTGTGGTTGAAGAGTATTCTGATACAAATCAAATTGAAGAAGCACTTTTCCGCTTAACGGAAGTTAACTTAGCTCTCGGCTTAACGGCAGAAGCACAGACGGCAGCAGCTATTTTAGGACGTAATTATCCCAAAAGTGAGTGGTATAAATTTTCTTATAATCTCTTGCAGAAGAATAAAATATCGCCACGTGAGCATAAATCTTCTTGGATCTCAAATGCTTTAGGTGGTGATAAGAAGAGGGTACGTTGATTCTCTATGTTGGTACAGCTTTCGATTCATAATATTGTTTTGATCGAAACGCTCGATATTCATTTTACAGCGGGGTTGACGGTTTTAACTGGAGAAACGGGTGCGGGGAAGTCTATTCTCCTTGATGCTTTATCACTTGCTCTAGGGGGGCGGGGTGATGCTTCGCTTGTGCGTCATGGGGTTGACCGCGGGCAGGTTACAGCTGTTTTTGATGTGTCTGTTTCACATCCTGCACGTCAACTTATTCGTGAGAATGGTCTTGATGATGAGGGTGATATTATTTTACGACGTGTGCAATCAAGTGATGGACGTAGCCGTGTTTTTATCAATGATCAGGTGTCTAGTGTTGCATTGATGCGGAGTGTTGGCCGTTTGTTGGTTGAAATCCATGGACAACATGATGATCGTGCGCTTGTTGATGTTGCTACACATCGCCAATTATTAGATGCCTTTGGTGGTCTTGAAGATGAAGTGGAAAATTTGCGTCAGTGTTATCACACATGGCGTGAATTTGAGGAGCGTTTGCAACGGCAGCGTCTTAAAGTAGAGAGTGCTGTACGGGAGGTTGATTATCTTCGTGCGTGTGTAGAAGAGCTTGAAAAGCTTGATTTTAAAGTTGGTGAAGAGGAAGCTCTTTCTCTTCGTCGTGCTGATATGCTTAAATTAGAAAAAATAGCAACAGATATTAAAGAAGCGGATGATCTTTTAACGGGTCAAAAATCACCAATCCCAGTGCTTTCTAATTTGGTGAGGCGTTTGGAGCGGAAAATTCCTGAGGCGCAAGAACTTATTGCACCAGTGGTGAAATCTATTGATGAGGCATTGCATGCACTTGCAACAGCACAAGAAGGTATTGAGACGGCAATACGAGCATTAGATTTTGAACCTGATGAATTGGAACGGATAGAAGAGCGTCTTTTTTCTCTTCGGGGTTTTGCTCGTAAATATCAAGTTTCTGCGGATGAATTGATTCAGTTACGCGATAAAATGGACGCAGAACTCGCTGATTTTGAAGAGGCTCAGACTATATTGACACGTTTTGAAGATGAGGCAAAGCAGGCAAAGAAAAATTATGATACATTGGCGCAAGCCTTAACAATAAAGCGTCGGGAGACAGCAAAGCATTTATCTGAAAGTGTTATGGCTGAGTTGCCGGCATTGAAGTTAGAGAGGGCCGAGTTTATTGTTGAAATGCAAAGTGATGTGGAAAAGCGGAGTGCTGAGGGATGTGATCGTATTGAATATTGGGTGCGAACAAATCCTGGAACACGAGCTGGACCGATGCTTAGTGTGGCTTCTGGCGGTGAATTGTCTCGTTTTTTGTTGGCATTAAAAGTTGTTTTGTCTGATCGAGGATCAGCACCGACGCTGATCTTTGATGAAATTGATACAGGTGTTGGGGGGGCTGTTGCAGCGGCTATTGGACAACGGTTGCAACGCTTATCAGAACGTGTTCAGGTTTTTGCTATTACGCATGCACCACAGGTTGCATCGAAAGCGCATGGTCATTTTCTTATTTCGAAAATTGAGAGTCATGATAAAGGACGCTTTGTTACTGCTATTCATAAAATGGAAGAGCATGAACGTGCAGAAGAAATTGCTCGTATGTTGGCAGGAGAACAGATTACTGAAGAAGCGCGTGCAGCGGCTCAAAAGCTTCTCGCATAAAGGTAATTAGCCAGTGATAAAAATACTGGAAAGCTTATTTTTATTTGCGATTCACTTTATGAGGAAGCGTGGAAGTCCTTATGGCAGTAACTCGTAATTTGGAATAGATTTTATGAACAAAGATGCAGTTAAAAATCTCTCAGCTGTTGAAGCAGAAAGTGAATTAGAGTGGTTGGCAAAAGAAATTGCGCGTCATGATGTGCTTTATAATCGTGATGATCAGCCTGAAATTTCTGATGCAGAATACGATGCATTGCGCCGCCGTAATGCAGAAATTGAAGCTCTTTTTCCAGAGCTTATTCGTGTTGATTCTCCTTCACATAAAATTGGGGCACCAATTTCTGAAAAGTTTGAAAAGTCTGTTCATGCACAGCCTATGCTTTCACTTGATAATGCGTTTAGCTCTGAAGATGTTACTGAATTTATTGAGCGTATTCGTCGTTTTTTACGTCTTCCAGAAACACAAGTGTTGGAAATAACAGCGGAGCCAAAAATTGATGGTTTATCTTTGTCTTTGCGCTACGAAAAGGGGCGGCTTGTGCGTGCGGCAACGCGTGGGGATGGAACTGTCGGTGAAAATGTGACGGCAAATGCTCGAACAATTGCTGATATTCCACAAGTTTTGCAAGGTGATTTTCCTGAGGTAATCGAGGTTCGCGGCGAAGTTTATATGGGACGGGAAGATTTCCAAGCTCTTAATATAAGCCAACAAGAGAAGGGAAAGTTAACCTTCGCCAATCCTCGAAATGCAGCGGCTGGTTCGCTCCGTCAGCTTGATTCACGGATAACCGCCAGCAGAAAGCTTCAATTTTTTGCTTATGCTTGTGGTGAAGTGAGTGAAGTATTTGCAGAAAGTCAAATAGAGATGATGAAAAAGCTAAAAGAATATGGCTTTGTTATCAATCCATTAATAAAAGTCTTTAAGAGAGTAGAAGAAATTATTTTCTATTATCGTGATATAGAAGAACGCCGTCATTCTTTAAGCTATGACATTGATGGCATTGTTTATAAGGTTAATGATTTGATGCTCCAAAAGCGTTTGGGATTTGTTTCTCGTTCGCCGCGTTGGGCAATAGCCCATAAATTTCCAGCAGAAAAAGCAATGGCGCTTTTGGAAGATATTGATATTCAGGTCGGTCGTACGGGAGCTTTGACGCCTGTTGCACGCCTTACACCTATTACTGTTGGTGGGGTGGTGGTGACCAATGCCAGTTTGCATAATGAGGATTATATTAAGGGAATTGGCCATAAAGGAGAGCCCATTCGTGAAGGCCGTGATATCCGTGTAGGCGATACCGTGATTGTACAACGCGCTGGTGATGTAATCCCTCAAATTGTTGATGTTGTTGCTGCAAAACGTCCAAAAGATGCTTCTGCTTTTGTTTTTCCTCATCTGTGTCCCGCTTGTGGGAGTCATGCTGTTCGCGAAGAAGGAGAAGCGGTGCGTCGGTGCACCGGTGGGCTTATTTGTCCTGCACAAGCGATTGAACGTATTCGTCATTTTGTTTCACGCAATGCGTTTGATATTGAAGGCTTGGGTAAAAAGCAGGTAGAATTTTTTTTCCATGCTCAAGATGAGGCGCTTTGTATTCATACACCAGTTGATATCTTTACTTTAGAACGGCGCCAAGAAAAGTCTTTGATCCGTTTAGAAAATATGGAAGGTTTTGGTACTGTTTCAGTGCGGAAACTGTATGATGCCATTAATGCACGCCGCGAAATTCCTTTAAGCCGTTTTTTGTTTGCATTGGGGATTCGTCATGTTGGAGAGGTGAATGCACGCCGCCTTGCACGAGCATATCAAAATTATACAGCTTTTGAAACGGCGGCTATGGAAGCATTTATGCCATGTGAGCAGGAAAACAAAGAAGGCAATGAAGCTTGGATGGAACTTACCAATATTGAAGGAATTGGACCACAGGTAGGGGGCGCAATTGTTGATTTTTATAGAGAAGCGCATAACCGTGAAGTTTTGTCTGTTTTGCTTGAAGAAGTAACACCTCTTGATGAGGCACCTATCATGATAGCTTCTTCACCAATAGCGGAGAAGATCATTGTTTTTACGGGAACTTTAGCACATATGTCACGTGATGAAGCAAAAGCATTGGCAGAGCGATTAGGGGCCAAAACATCTGGTTCACTTTCTAAAAAAACAGATCTTCTTGTTGCAGGACCTGGAGCGGGCTCCAAATTGGCTAAAGCTGAAGAATTAGGTGTTGAGGTTATCGATGAAGAGGCTTGGCTACAGTTGATTGAGAAATATAATGTTTAGAGGATGTTTTCTAGAAGATCGTATGCTATTTGTATGATTATCGCTCTTACATTTTTTGGGGGGATGAAATCAAAAAGGGGGATAATAGGGGCTGTTTATTTTGCAAAAACAGAGCGCCATATATTTTGATATTTATTACGTTATTTAAAATAATTAACATTGAACTTAAATATTAAACTTAAACTATTATGATGAAGAATATGCAAGGTTATTATTAGTAAAAGATATAAATTATTACTGTGAAGCAAGGTAAAAATTGTAAATAAATATGCAGAATTTTTGAATCTAAACGGCGTAATAAGTTGGTTATAATGGGCGTTTTAGAAATGTAACGCGGAAGATTACAAAATATAATGAAAATTTCTATATAGCAGAATAAGGCTATAACTCATGTGGAGATGGTGGAGGATAATTGATAAGCATTATCTTTTGCGAGTGTATCCCGTTCTGTTTCAATTTTGGAAGGCTTTTGTCGTATCTGCAAAAAAACTTGAAGTATTTCATAGAAGCATTTTTTGTGTTTGCTGATGGTAAATTCGCACTTCTCTCTTTAAAAGAGAAGGGTGTAATGTTTTGTAGAAAGAGTAAAAGTTATACGTTGCTTCATTTAAAGGGGCATTGTTGCTTCTTTTGCCCATTTTTTATCTTCTTCATTTAAGTAAGGCGCATTCATCTGATAAACCCGCGCATGGTAATCATTGAGCCATTGTCGTTCTTCTTGTGTCAAAAGCTCTGGAAGGATTAACCGTCGATCGATGGGGCAATGTGTGAGTGTTTCGAACGAGAGCATTTCTATATCTCCACCATCAATTTTTTGTGCTGGCTTCACAATCATCAAATTTTCAAGACGGATACCAAAAGCGCCTTCGCGGTAATAGCCTGGCTCGTTTGAAAGAATCATACCGGAGATGAGTTCTTGGCACCCTTTGCGAGAAATATTTTGCGGTCCTTCATGGACAGAAAGATAAGATCCAACACCATGACCGGTGCCATGGGCATAATCAAAACCAGCTTTCCACAATGCAATGCGTGCAAGAGCATCAATGTCTTGTCCGCGTGTGCTTTTTGGAAATCTTGCAGTTGAAAGAGCAATCATGCCTTTGAGGACAAGCGTAAAACAGCGTTTTTCTTCTTCTCCAATATTCCCAATTGCTACTGTGCGTGTGACATCAGTCGTGCCATCACGATATTGTCCACCTGAATCAACGAGGTAAAGTTCACCAGCATTGAGTGGTTTATTTGTTTGCGTTGTTACACGATAATGAATAATGGCACCATTTGCCCCTGCGGCTGAGATTGTATCAAAAGAAAGATCTTTAAGTTTTTCTCCCATTTCGTTTGCTGTATTTATGCGAAATTCTTCTAATTTTTGAGCAGCAGAAATTTCACTTATTGACCCTGGTATTTGTTTATCTAACCAAGAAAAAAAACGGGTTAGGGCAACACCATCGCGTAGGTGTGCTTTGCGTGTGCCATTGAGTTCTGTGTCATTTTTAATGGCACGTGGTAGAGCCGCAGGATCGGTAAGTGTGATAAAAGAGCTATTTTTTTCTTCAATAACAGTTCGTAATTTTTCGCATGTTAGCTGTGGATCTAAGGCAAACACTGTCCCTTTTTGAATATACTCTTTGATCTTGGGAATAAGCTGTTCTGGTTCATATAATTTTGCATAACGTTCTAGATATTGTTTCTGTTCTCCACCAAGTTTTTTGCGGTCAATGAATAAAGCTGGTGTTTCGTTAAGTGGAATGAGAGCAAAACAAAGGGAAAAAGGCGTGTTGGAAACATCATTGCCCCGTATATTGAATGTCCATGCAATGGAAGAGGGGTCTGTAAAAATAAAGGCATCTGCATTTGCTTTTTGTATATATCTGCAAATCAATGCCAACTTTTCATCTGTATTGCACCCAGCATATTTGAGAGGATGAATTGATAAGGCAGATTGTGGTAATTTTGGTTGATTATGCCAGAGCAGATCAATGGGATTATGTTGAACTTCTACAAGTTTTCCACCTGCTTTCATTTCTAATGCGTTTCTCAATGCATCGGTGGCAGCAATCGTGTGGAGCCATGGATCAAAGCCAATAGAAAGTTTTTGACCATTTTTTTCAAGCCATTGTGAGGGAGGACAAGTTATGAGATCTTCATAATTAAAAATATCAGGATCAGTTTGTTGGCGAACTTGGAGCTTATATCGCCCATCTGTAAATATGATGGCTTTGTTTTTTAAAATCAGTGCAATCCCAGCTGATCCAGTAAAGCCGGTTAACCAGCTAAGGCGTTGAGCATGAGGAGGGACGTACTCTCCTTGATGTTCATCGCACCGTGGAACAAGAAAACCATCGAGCCCAAGGCGATCAAGTTCTTTACGAAGGGAGGCAATGCGTTTTGCAGCATGCGTGGGATTTGTTGTTGCCTCAAAAGATTGATACATAACAACGTCCTTTTATTTTATTTCAGATGTATCGTTACCCATCCTTGACGGTGGTATGTTTCGATATGCTTGAGTCCTTGTTTTATATAAGTATCTAAAACGTAGGCGTGTTGCTCTTCAAGAATTCCAGAGAGTATAAGTGATCCCCCTTTTTTAAGGGCTTTTACCATTTCTTGCGCAAGTTCAATGAGAGGATTGGCAAGAATATTGGCAACAATGAGATCAAAAGGCGCACGTGTTGTAATGTGTTCATGGGTAAAACTTGTTGCTGTAACAGCTGTAATATACTCTTTTACGCCATTAAGCTCGATATTATGTTGTGCAACTTGAATAGCAATAGGATCAATATCGGAGGCGAGAATACTAATGGGCTTGAGCATTGCTATGCCAATGGCTAAGACTCCACTACCAGTTCCAAGATCAAGGGCATTTTGTGGATTTTCGTGTTTCATTACTTTGGCAATCATTTCCAAACAACCAGCTGTTGTCCCATGATGTCCTGTTCCAAAGGCTTGATTTGCTTCAATTTCAATAGGGAGAACATTAGCTGGAATGGCGTTTCTGTTGTGACTTCCATGAAGGAAAAAAGGACCAGCATGTACAGGTTTTAGTCCTTCTAGACTTTTTTGTACCCAATCAATATTGGGTAAAACTTCCATATTAATTTTATCAGAATCTATAGAAAGAACGCTTGCAAAACGTTTCAATGCGTCTTCTTGATTGTCTTGATCAACATATAGAGAAAGCTCATATATAGCATTTTGTTCATCTATCTCTATAAGAGCAAGAGGATATCCTTCTTCATCAAAAGCTCTTTCTATAAGGGTATAAAATTGCTCTGCTTCACTTTTAAAAGCAGTATAATAGAAGCGAATTTGTTGCGACATGCTGTTCTTTCTTTTGATTGGCTTTTTTAGTTTGATATGAGTTTTTTTAGCCGTTCAATGGCGATTTCATCTTTTAATTCGCTATCGCTTTCTTTCGTGTCATAACGGATAACGCCAGCTAATTTTCCACCTTTTTTGAGTAAAAAAATTGCTGCCGTATGGTTATAAGTATAGCTTTCATCTGTTTCAGTGACTTTTTCAGCAACGATGTTGAAAGAATTGACCATTTTATGAACTTTATCAGGATCTCCACTGATACCAACGATTTTATTGTTAAAATTGCTGAGATAATTATGGAGTACTTCTGGTGTATCACGTTCGGGGTCAACAGTCACAAACCATACTCCTAACTTATCAGCTTCAGGTCCAAGTGCTGTAAGCCATCGATCAAGATTCATCAGTGTGGTAGGGCAGATTTCAGGACACATAGTGAAGCCGAAAAAAATTATTGAAGGCTGGCTTCGAATATCCGCTTCGGTAATCGTTTTTCCATTTGAATCAGTGAGCGTAAAGTTATCACCTAAAGGCTTATTTATAAATGCATCATAAATAAAAATCCCCGTAAGAAATATAACTGTTAGCCCTAAAATGCGGAGTACATTTTTCATAGTTTGACTCTCTTAGATAGATCAAGAAATTGTAACATCGGCAGGTTTGTTTTGCAATGTTTGTTTCATGGTTGATTTTATTGGTTTGGTTGGTATGTCTTTCCATATTTATTGATGAAGCAATTGATGGAAGGTAAGAATGAATATTGAAAACGATCTTCGATTTCATGAAAGTAAACCTCGTATCCATACGACAGCACAGCTGCATGGTTGTAAATTAGGGCGCTATGTGGAAATTAATGAGCGGGTAGTTTTGCGTGATGTAACCATTGGAGATTTTTCTTATTTAGAACGTAACAGTGAGGCTATTTATAGCGATATTGGGCGTTTTTGTTCTATTGCATCTCATGTACGAATGAATGCGTTGGAGCATCCTATGGAGCGCGTTTCAACGCATAAAATAACCTATCGTCCAAACGAATATTTTCGTTATATGGCATTAGATAGTGGTTTTCGTGAAAGGCGTTATGCAAAACGTGTTATTATTGGGCATGATGTGTGGATTGGACATGGTGCGGTTATTATGCCTGGGGTGACAATTGGTCATGGCGCTATCATTGGCGCGAACGCTGTTATAACGAAAGATGTTTTGCCTTATACGATTGTCGTTGGGGTGCCTGCTAAACGGTTGCGAATGCGTTTTCCCAATCATGTGATAGAATGCCTTTTAGATATGGCTTGGTGGGATTGGCCGCTTGATAAAATTCACAACGCATTGCCTGATATGCAAAATTTGCCCATTGAAGCCTTTGTTCGCAAATGGAAATGACATTCAGAATAAAATAAAGTGGTTTCTTGAAAAAACTGATCGTGGTTTGCTTGTAATTAAGCTTTGTTTACAAAATTATCTAGTACACGCTTTTCTCCGGCTTTTTCGAACATTATTGTCAATTTATGATCGTCTATTGCTGTAATATGACCATAACCAAATTTTATGTGAAAAATCCGATCATTGACAGAAAAATCTGATGGTGCATGAGAGAGTGATTGAGAGATAACTTTCCCTTCAATATTTTTGTTTTTTTGTGCACGCTTTTGTCTTGGTGTTGCATAGTCATTATAAAAGGAATCGTGATGTTGAAAGGAAGATTTTCCATAACCACCATAGGATGTTTCCATTTCTACAACTTCTATATGTTCTGCTGGTAATTCATCTAAAAAACGGGAGGGGAGAGCAGGTTGCCAAAGTCCATGAATTCTTCGATTCGATACAAACCATATATGCAAATGTTTTTTTGCTCTTGTTAGACCTACGTAAGCAAGACGCCGTTCTTCTTCTAATCCTGAACGTCCACCTTCATCTAATGAGCGCTGGTGGGGAAAGAGTCCTTCTTCCCAACCTGGAAGAAAAACTGTTTCAAATTCAAGTCCTTTGGCTGAATGAAGGGTCATGATGTTGACTGCATCCATATTTTCATTATTTTCCGTTTCCATAACGAGTGCAACATGTTCCAAAAAACTTTGAAGATTTTCAAATTGTTCCATGGAACGAATCATTTCTTTAAGATTTTCTAGTCTTGTAGGAGCCTCTGGTGAGCGATCTTCTAACCACATGTTTGTATAACCAGAATCATCAAGGATGATCTCGGCAAGTTCTCTATGAGGAGTGTCTTGAAGCATATTTTGCCAGCGGCGGAAGTTTTCAATAAGGATTCGTAACGCACTGCGTGCCTTAGGCTTTAATTCATCTGTTTCAATGATGTCTGCGGCAGCAGAAAAGAGAGGAACAGCACGTGCACGTGCACTCTCATAAAGAATGCGCAGGGTTGCATCTCCTATGCCGCGTTTTGGTGTATTAATAACACGCTCAAAAGCTAAATCATCAGTAGGTTGGACAACAACGCGTAAATAAGCCATGGCATCACGTATTTCCATTCGCTCATAAAAACGAGGACCACCAATGACGCGATAATTAAGGCCAAGTGTTACAAAGCGATCTTCAAATTCACGCATTTGAAATGATGCGCGTACCAATATAGCCATATGATTTAATGCATGACCGGTTTGTTGTGCGCGTTCGATCTCTTCTCCGATTGCTCGTGCTTCTTCTGCCGAATCCCATGCTGAATGAATTTTTACCTTTTCTTCCTCACTCTTTATTTGAGCAGAAAAAAGGACTTTTCCCAGTCTTTCTTCGTTATGAGCAATGAGATGGGAGGCGGTTTTAAGAATATGGGATGTTGAGCGATAATTGCGTTCTAGACGAATAATTTTAGCAGAAGGAAAATCTTTTTCAAAACGTAATATGTTTTCGACTTTTGCACCACGCCATCCATAAATGGATTGATCATCATCGCCAACACAACAAAGATTAACATGTTGACCTTGAGGATGTTGGGCCAAAAGGCGAAGCCAAAGATATTGTGCTGTATTTGTATCCTGATATTCATCGACAAGAATATAACGAAATTGAGAATGATATTCGCGAAGAATATCTGGATTATGTTGGAAGATAGAGATAGAATGAAGTAGAAGGTCACCAAAATCACAAGCATTAAGATCTTTTAATCGATTTTGATAACTGTGATAAAGTTCACGTCCCATGCCGTTACCAAAGGAATGAGCATCACTTTTTGAGATATGTGTTGGTGAAAGTCCTTGATTTTTCCAAGAATCAATTATCATGGCAAGGTTTCGTGCGGGCCAACGCTTATCGTCTAATCCTTCAGCTTGAATAAGTTGTTTTAAAAGTCGAAGAACATCATCGCTATCGAGAATTGTAAAGTTTCTTTTTAAATCAACAAGCTCTGCGTGACGGCGTAAAATTTTAGCTCCAGTGGAATGAAAGGTTCCAAGCCAAGGCATACCTTCAACAACTTCTCCAATAAGTTCACCAATACGTGTTTTCATTTCACGGGCTGCTTTGTTGGTGAAAGTGACAGCAAGTATTTGTTGAGGTGAGGCGAGTCCAGAGCGCAGAATGTGAGAAATACGGGTTGTTAAAACGCGTGTTTTTCCAGTACCAGCACCTGCAAGAACTAAAAGAGGCCCCTCAGTATTCATAACAGCTTGTTGCTGTTCTGGATTGAGCTGTTCTAAATAGTTTGTATTATATGATTTTTTTTCTTTTAGGACAGGGGAAGAAAACCCAGAATTTTCCTTATCATGGTCTGGAGGGGAATCTTCTTCAAAGAAAGGTATGGTGTGATCAGAAAAATTACTCATTGTATCTCTTTTGTAGTCTTTTTTTCATTGAAGTTCTAGATTAAAAAAACTTCTCTTAAAAAGTCACAACAGTTTCAGTTGAACAGACAGAAAGAGAACGTAAAAAAATAAGCACAAACATTAAAGGCGTTGGGTGAGAACGCTTTGAAGGACATAAACGCGTAACGAGGCCGAAAGATTTACTTGTTGTGGTCTTTTGCTATCAATATCGGTAATAATAAAGGCTAAAGATTGTCCTTTTTTGCGGGCTATATCTTTTAGAATATCTAAAAATGGTGGTTCTAAAGAAACGCTTGTTGCGTGTCCATCAACGCGAACAGATATCTTTCGTGGAATGACTTTTGACCAATCGATAGAATTATTTTCGTGCATTTTTCCACCTTTATTCGTCGTTTCGTAAACGATTTTGATCAAGAAATTTTTGCGTTTTTAAAGATTTTTGTTGCTCAAAAAGTTTTTCAGTTTTTGTTCGTCCAAAACGATAACGATTTTGCTCAGCACAAAGAGATTTTTCTGTACGTTTTTTTTGTTTTCGAAATTGGCGAAGATTAATCAATTCAGTCATGAGAAAAATTATTTTTTCCGAAAGGAATCTAAAGAGACAACATCAGCACTTTGATTTTGTTTTGCATCGTTATTTGAAGGTTCTATATTTGTACTGAGATTTTGTTCTTTTGTAAGCGTATTTTCTTTTTTTTGTTTGTTTGATAAGGTAATGGGCGTAGTTGAGGTATTTTCTGAATGTTCACTTTCTCCAGAGGTCAGATTTGAGGGCAGATCAAATGCTGCTTCAAATGCTGCTACAGGATCATAAAAGACTTGAATGGAAGTAAAAGGAATCACGAGCTTTTCGGTTATTTCCCTGAAAGAGAGGGTTACTTCGAAAGCTGTTTCTGAAACACTGAGATCTCTAAATTGATGTTGTAAGACGATTGTCATTTGCTCGGGATAGCGATTTTTTAGCCGAGGAGAAATTTTAACGCCTGGGGCATTTGTCAAAAAAGTTATAAAAAAATGATGATTTCCCGGAAGACCTGCTTTGGCAACTTCCGATAAAACTTTACGGATAACTCCACGAAGTGCATCCTGAACGAGAATATCGTAACGGATTTGATCTTTAACCATCGAAGTTTATTCCTTTTATTTCACGTAGCAGAATGGGGCGTATTGATATTGTGTGATAGAATATATTTTAAATTAGCAGATTTTTTCTACGATGCACCTCAATAAATCGAATAAATACGAAACTCTATGGTAAATAATGTCTGATAATGTCTGAAAGATCAATCAACAACATTTAAAAAGTGAAGGCTTCTGTTGCCAGGTGCCTCCGAACCCCGCTTAAACCTGCGACGGTTTAAGACTCAATTTGAAACATTCACACCACCTTAAGCGGCGAGACGTGCTTCCGCATAGTTGTCATTTGCAACTACTCATTTAGCCCGATAACGGTGGTACAATGCCGAGTAAAAGAGCGATCTTTACACCCTTGTCGATCCTATTTCGCCCCCACCAAAATATAACTTTGCTTTCTTATATTTTGGTGGAGGCGCCGGGTACCGCCCCCGGGTCCAATAGGTTTATTTCACCGTCCATTTATTACCATAGCTGGTAAACCAGCCTTTTAAATATAGATGAAGAACAGTCTTAGGAAAAGGGGGGTTGTTAATATTTTTAATCCTCTAATTATTTATAGAGCTATATGATGCGGCTGTAAATTATAGTCCGCTCATTTTTGGAGAGGAGATGATGCAAAATGACAAATAATTTAGCAGATATTAAACTATATGATTCAAATCCCGATGAAGCAGCAGTAGAACGACTTAGCCGTCGTTTAGCTTTAGTGATGAAAAAGCAGGATGCAGCGCTTGTTGCTACATCGGATCCAAAAGAGTTAGAACGTGTTGAAAAATGGGTTCAAGATGTTTTAGAAGCTGATGAACAGAGTGCTAAAATGGCCGTTTCAAAAGTGGCTGAGATGATGTCTGGAGAGCGTAGAAAAAGTCGACTGACTTTTTATTATCTAGTTGCTAAGCACCTTAATGCACTTCATAAAATTTAAACAATATTAAATTTGCGATAATGATAAAAAAGCCCAATCTCTTGGGCTTTTTTCGTTTATAAAAAGGGTTAATGTTTTTCATCTTCTTGGAGGTATCCCCCTTTACGCATACTCGGGACAAAGAGAAGAGCAATGAATGCCATGATCATCACGACGGTTATATAAAAATAAAAGAGTGATTCATGACCGTACTTTTTTAATCCAAGCGCAACGTATTCAGCAGAACCACCAAATAAAGCGTTACCAATGGCATGAGAGATACTAACGCCTAATCCACGTATTGAAGAGGGAAACATTGCTGATTTTACGACACCAGAGATGGATGTATACATGCTCATAATGAAGAGCAAGCCAATAATGACCGATAAGGCAACCCATAGACTATGCGTATTACCGATTATCCAGAGTCCAGGAAATGTAAAGATGACAGAGAGTATACTCCAAATGATAAGTAAAGTTTTTGTTCCAATTTTATCGGCTATGATACCAGCTATGGGTTGGAATAGGATGAAAATAAATAGTACAGCTGTCATAATCGTTGTTGCGGTATGTTTATCAAAGCCGGTGGTTGTGATCAGATATTTTTGCATATAAGTCGTAAAGGTGTAAAATGTGAGTGATCCTCCTGATGCAAAGCATGCAATTACGACAACGGCTTTTGTATGCTTGGTGAGAAGTTCCTTAAGACTGCCAGAGTGTTTGTGAGAGCGGCTTTCTTTCGTGGTTGTTTCGTGGAGAGAACGACGCAGATAAATCGCAATCACTGCCCCGAAACCACCAATCACAAAAGGAATGCGCCATCCCCATGCTTTTAACTGATCTTCAGAGAGATAAGATGCTAGAATAAATATAATGAAGCTGGCAAGAAGTTGACCTGTAATAAGGGTGGCTGATTGGAAAGAAGCAAAAAGCCCTCGATGTTTTTTGAGAGCAACTTCGCTCATATAAGTGGCTGCTGTACCATATTCACCACCCGCTGAAAGTCCTTGCATCATCCGAGCTAAAAGTAAAAGGATTGCTGATGTTATTCCTAAGGTTTCATAGGTGGGAAGTATGGCGATGAAAAAAGAGCCACCACACATCATAAAAATGGATATAAGCATCGAGCGTTTACGTCCATAACGATCGGCGATAAATCCTAAAAACCAAGCTCCAATAGGGCGCATAAGAAAGCCAATAAAAAACACACCCGCGGTTTTTAACAGTGGCGTAATCGTATCACCATCGGAGGGAAAGAATTGTGATGCAAAATAAATTGATGCAAATGAGTAAACGTAAAAATCATACCACTCTACGAGATTTCCTGATGCGCTTGCTATAATAGCAAAAACACGTTTTCTTGCATCCTGTGATGCTGAAATTGTTTCATTTTCCATGAATTGTTCCCCTTTTGGATTTATAGTCCATATATTTATTTCTAAATATAATTTCTAAACATAATTTTTTATGATTTCCAGAAAAATCCAATTGTATCATGATAATTTCTTAGAGAAATTCTTTAAGATGATTTATTGGAGTTATATTGTTATTATTTTTAAGAGTTTTACTTTTTTATTAGAAAAAATTATCATATTAATTTTAATTGTGTTTATATGACAAATATACATTGAAAATGTATATAAGTATATCTTCAAATTTTATTATAATAATACTATATTAATTACTTTAATGATAATTTGATGTTATAAAATATATGGATTTTACAAGAAGTAATAGAAAAAATTAAGTTATTTCATAAGGGTTAAATAGTATAAAATGGGACTTTTAAGTCCTTACTTATCGTTTTGCGCCATAATACATTATTTTTTAGGGGGGAGGATTCAGATAAGGTTTTCCGTATGAGGTGTTTTTCAGATATCATGATAAGTATTTAGGGGAGGGCTTGCCCATAGAATCTTATCAAGTAAATTACATAAAGAGGGTAGTAACTATAGATAATTTAAGAGAAACTGAGTTGTTTGTAAGACGAATGCGGGGCGGGTTTTCGTTCTTTACTAGGGTGGAGAGGAGATCAAAAAAAAGCCCAATTTCTTGGGCTTTTTTTATCCAGAAAATAAGTTTAATGAAGTCTATCGTCTTTATCGAGATATCCTCCTTTATCTATATCAGGCATAAGAAGAATAGAGATGAGTGCAATGACCATCATACCAACGATGTAAAAAAAGAAAACAGATTCGTATCCCATATTTTTTAATCCAAGCGCTACATATTCAGCAGAACCGCCAAACAGTGCGTTGCCAATGGCAAAAGCAAAGCCAACACCAATTGCTCGGATTGAAGCAGGGAACAATTCTGCTTTTATGATACCAGCAATGGACGTATAAAAACTCATAACACAGAGTATTCCAATAATGATTAAGAGTGCTGTCCATGGATTATGGGCATTCCCGATCATTTTAAGTACAGGAATGGTGCAGATAATGGATAATACACCCCAACTGATGAGTGAAGCTCTTGCTCCAATTTTATCGGCTAGCGAACCAAAAAGCGGTTGGAGTAACACAAAAACAAAGAGGGCGGCAGTCATTATTGTTGTTGCGGTTTGTTTATCAAAGCCAGTGGTTGTGATCAGATATTTTTGCATATAAGTGGTGTATGTATAAAATGTGAGTGATCCGCCAGCTGTAAAGCCAACAACCAAAAAGAACGCTTTTTTATGATTACGAAAAAGTTCTTTAAGACTACCAGCGTGTTGTTCAGAGCGGCTTTTGAGGGTTGTTGTTTCATGAAGCAAGCTACGCAGATAAATTGCAACGATTGCTCCAAAGCCACCAATGACAAAGGGAATACGCCATCCCCATGCTTTTAACTGATCCTCGTTAAGGTAAATGGCTAAAATAAATATTATAAAACTTGCCAGAAGTTGACCTGAGATCGTTGTTGCATATTGAAAAGAAGCAAAGAGACCACGACGATTTTTGGGCGCAACTTCACTCATATACGTTGCGGCTGTACCATATTCACCGCCAACGGAAAGCCCTTGAAACATACGGACAAAAAGGAGAAGGAATGCTGCTGTTATTCCCAAAGTTTTGTAAGTGGGAAGTATGGCAATGAGAAAAGAGCCCCCACACATCATAAAAACAGAAATAAGCATTGAGCGTTTACGTCCATAACGATCAGCAATAAACCCAAAGAGCCATGCTCCAATTGGACGCATAAGAAAGCCAATAAAAAAGATTCCTGCCGTTTTTAACAATTGTGTAACGATATCTTCATCTTCAGGAAAGAATTGCGAAGCGAAATAAACCGATGCAAAGGAGTAAGCGTAAAAGTCGTACCATTCTACCAGATTACCGGATGCACTGGATATAATAGCAAAAATACGTTTCCTTGTATCATGTGGATCTAAAGTTGTTTGATTATTCATGAAGTATTCCCCTTTTAGATTTATAACTTTTCTTCTTTTTAAAGCTATTTACGATGTGCATTATAAAAACGCCATTGTATCATGATAAATTTTTAGGGAAACATAAAGATTTTTTCTAGATCTATCAGTGCTGTTTTGGGCTCATGGTGTTGTTATATTGCGTAAATCTATCCTTAAGGAAATATTGTTTTTTGTTTGATTGTGAATTATTTGCATATGCAGAGTATTTATGAAGATATGATACTCTTTAGTTTATATGCTTGATGTTGTTTCGTAAAATGATGTTATTGACTATTGCATGCGAGGTTGGTGTATCAGTTAAAATACTTTTTAGAAATGATCTTAAGTGTTAAGGGGGAGTACAATATTAAGAGTTCGTCAATAGTATAATAATAGCGGCTTGCACTTTTATTAAGTGTAAAGAGAGTGATGACCATGTTTATATTTTACGGGGCTTTTACGTTATGTCATTCACGGGTGCCGTTGTGAAATGGAGTTGGGTATATTGAGAAATGTTTCTCAAAAAAGTGTGCGAATTCATAATATAATTGTATTTTCTACTTTTCATGAAAGGATTTGTGTTTCATGAGGGGTACCATTAAGAACGTATTAAACAAAATCATGAGTGGAATCTTTATTATTGATAAAATTTCTTGAAAGATAATCACTTTTCTTCGATTTTGAGTGGGAATGGGGGGTATTAAAATAAATCAAAAATTTTTTATCTTCAGCAAAAGAAGCATTTATTCATAATAATATGCAGCTGTTTATTTTTATAAGCAGTATATGCAGGAGAGAAAATTTCTTCTTTAGGTGTTTGAAGAGATAAAAAATCGTGCGCTTTAAGCTTCTATGGGAAAGAATTACAAAAAGCCCAGAATACTGGGCTTTTTTGTTAACATCAAAAGTTAATGAATATCGTCTCCTTGTAAATATCCTTTTTTGCGCGCATCGGGCATCAAGAGAACCGCAATGAATGCAATAATCATCATGCCGGTTATATAAAAATAGAAGACAGATTCGTATCCAAGGTCTTTTAATTCAAGCGCTACGTATTCAGCAGAGCCGCCAAACACTGCATTGGCAATAGCATAAGAGAATCCAACACCTGTTGCTCGCACTGAAGCGGGAAACATTTCTGACTTTACAATACCAGAGATGGATGTATAAAAGCTCATAATGCATAGCATTCCAATAATGACTGATAGAGCAATCCATGTTTCATTAGTGTTACCAATTACATGAAGTCCAGGAATCGTAAAGATAATAGATAAAACACTCCAAATAAGCAGTGAAGTTCTTGTTCCAATTTTATCAGCCATAAAACCAAATGCAGGTTGAAGTAACATGAAAACAAAGAGCGCAGCAGTCATGATTGTTGTTGCAGTATGTTTATCAAAGCCGGTGGTTGTGATCAGATATTTTTGCATATAAGTTGTATAGGTATAAAATGTGAGCGATCCCCCAGCTGTAAAGCCAACAACTAGAAAAAAAGCTTTCCTGTGATTGCGTAGAAGCTCTAAAAGACTACCAGCTTGCTTTTTAGAACGATTTTCTTCTGTGGTTGTTTCATGAAGTGTACGACGGAGGTAAATTGCAACAACTGCTCCTAGGCCCCCAATGGCAAATGGAATACGCCATCCCCATGCTTTTAGTTGATCCTCTGTGAGATAAAGTGCTAGAATGAATATAACCAGGCTGGCTAGAAGTTGTCCACCAATCAGTGTGGTATATTGAAAAGAGCTAAAAAATCCACGGCGGTTTTTGAGTGCCACTTCACTCATATAAGTGGCTGTCGTACCATATTCACCCCCGACAGAAAGTCCTTGAAGCATTCGGAGTAAAAGTAAAAGAATTGCTGCTGCCATTCCAATAGTTTCATAAGTAGGAAGTATGGCGATTAAGAAAGAACCACCACACATCATACCAACAGAAATAAGCATTGAGCGTTTACGTCCATAGCGGTCAGCAATGAAGCCAAAGAGCCATCCGCCGATTGGGCGCATAAGAAAACCAATAGCAAAGACACCAGCGGCCTTTAAAAGTTGTGCAACGACATCGCCATCTGAGGGAAAAAATTGTGATGCAAAGTAAATGGATGTAAAAGAATAAACATAAAAATCATACCATTCTACTAGATTACCTGATGCACTGGATACAATAGCCCAGATACGTTTTTGCGTATCATGTGATGCTAAAGATTCTTGTTTTTCCATAGTCAATCCCTTCATTTCACGTTCACCATTTTTGTTCATTATCACTCTATGTTCTTTTCTTCAGAAGCTGTCTATAGTATTTTATCTTTTGCATAAAAATTTTAGTCAGATCACGATAATTTCTTGTGTAAGATGTTTTCGGATAAAGATTTGAATTATGTTTGTACGAATTTTACAGTTTTTATTTTCTATAATGAGGAGAATCGGACATAATAACCCTCATGAAATTATATCTGGCTCTTTTATCCCACGTTTTAAATCAGGGTATTGATCGTACAGATCGGACGGGCGTTGGAACGCGATCTATCTTTGGGTATCAGATGCGCTTTGATTTACAAGCAGGATTTCCATTGTTGACAACAAAAAAACTACATTTACGTTCAATTATTTACGAGCTTTTGTGGTTTCTTAAAGGTGATACAAATATTGCATGGTTGAAAGAGCATGGTGTATCAATTTGGGACGAGTGGGCTGATGAAAAAGGAGATCTTGGTCCTGTTTATGGTTATCAGTGGCGTTCTTGGCCTGCTCCTGATGGGCGCCATATTGATCAAATTAGTAATCTTTTAACAATGATTAAGGAAATGCCAGATTCTCGTCGCTTGATTGTATCAGCTTGGAATCCTGCATTAATAGAAGAAATGGCTTTACCTCCGTGCCATTGTCTTTTTCAATTTTACATTGCGGAGGGAAAATTGTCCTGTCAGCTTTATCAGCGTTCGGCGGATATTTTCTTAGGTGTTCCATTTAATATTGCATCCTACGCACTGTTAACGATGATGATTGCGCAAGTAAGCGGTCTTAAAGTAGGCGACTTTATTCATACTCTGGGGGATGCTCATCTTTATTCTAATCATTTTGAACAGGCAAAATATCAATTGTCTCGTAGACCAAATGCTTTGCCATGTATGCGCATAAATCCAGCGGTAACAGATCTTTTTTCTTTTCAATTTGAGGATTTTGAATTGCTTAATTATGAAGCACAATCCCATATTAAGGCGCCGGTAGCAATATGATGATTTCCATTTGTTTCATTGCTGCGGTTGCAGAAAATGGTGTTATCGGTCGTGAAGGTGCCATGCCTTGGCATTTATCAACGGATTTGCAACGCTTTAAAGCTTTGACATTGGGTAAGCCCATTATTATGGGAAGAAAAACTTGGGATTCTCTTGGGCGCCCTTTACCAGGGCGTACAAATATCGTCATTACGCGTGATTGTACCTTCAACGCTGAAGGGGCTGTTGTTGCTCACTCTTTATCGCAAGCTTGCTCTCTTGCAACAAGCGTTGCTTCTCAAAATAATGTAAAGGAAATTTTTATTATTGGGGGAGGGGAAATTTTTCAACAAGGATTGCCTATGGCTGATAAAATATTCCTTACAGAAGTTTTAGCCTCTATAGAAGGTGATAGTTTTTTTCCTGTTTTTGATAAAGAAAAGTGGACTATTGTGCAAACACAAGATATTCCAAAAGGGGATAAAGATAGTCATCCGACACGTTTTGTTGTTTATGAGCGGAAATAATTTTTGTAATATGAAGTGGAAGGGGTTATCAGTTGTATTATAATGAGGTAATAGGCACCCTATAAGATCAAGCAAATGGTTGGTGTTCGAGTAGTGGTAATCAGTTAAAGAGGTGATAATGCCCTGGACAAATCAAAATGGTGGTGGCCCGTGGAGTGGCGATAAAAACAGTGGTGAAAAAAAAACACCAGCTAAGAATATCTTTGGTTCTGGTGGCAATCATGGTAGCGAAAATGGTCCTAATCTTAATGATATTTTGCGCAAAGGGCAGGATCAGTTTAAACAATTTGGGAGAAGTAGTCTTTCTGTTTTGTTCCTTCTGCTTATTGCGTTTTTTTGGTTATACCAGTCAATTTATATTGTTCAGCAAAATGAACAAGCGGTAGAGCTGCGCTTTGGCATCCCTAAAGAAGGCATTATTGGTGATGGCTTGCATTTTCATTTTTGGCCAATTGAGACCTATATGAAAGTACCTTTAACGGAAAAAACAATCGCGATTGGTGGAAAGCCTGGTCAAGCGCAACAAAGTGATGGTTTAATGCTTTCGAGTGATCAGAATATCGTTAATGTTAATTTTTCTGTTTACTATCGGATTTCATATCCTAGTCAGTTTTTATTCAATGTGAATGATCAAGAGGGAACTGTCCGCCAAGTTGCTGAGAGTGCAATGCGTGAGGTCATTGGTTCGCGGCCGGTTGATGATGTTTTACGTGACAAGAAAGAAGAAGTTGCTAATGACGTTAGAAAGATTATCCAGTTGACTGTCGATAAATATCAACTTGGTGTCGAAATAAGCCGTGTGTCTATCAGTGAAGCTGCTCCTCCAACAAAGGTTGCTGCTGCGTTTAATTCTGTTCAGCAGGCGGAGCAGGAACGTGGAAGAATGATTGAAGAGGGGAATCGTGTGCGTTTTACGAAAATTGGTTTGGCAAATGGTGAAGCTTCACGCACACGGGAAATCGCAAAAGGTGAAAAGGCACAAATGGTTGAAGAGGCAACAGGGCGTGCTGAACGTTTTCAGGCAATAGCTCGAGAGGCTGCGATTTCACCAGAAGCTGCGCGCTACCGTCTCTATATGGAGACGATGGGGCGGATTCTTTCTTCACCAAATAAGCTGGTTCTTGATCAGGCAAATTCTCCAGCGGTGCCTTATTTACCTTTGAATGAATTGTTGCGTAGCAAGTCATCAGAAAAAGTAAAGGCAACATCAGCGCGTCCTGCGTTACTCTTAGATTCTCGTATTGCTGGAGGAGATTAATTATGCAGCAATCTCGCTTTTTGTTTGTTTTTAGTGCTATAGTGTTTGTTTTGATGATTTTGTGGATGTCCGTTTTTATCGTCTATCCTCGTCAACAAGTAGCAATTAAGCGTTTTGGACAAATTGTTCAGGTAGAATCTAATCCTGGAATCTATTTCAAGGCGCCCTTTATCGATAAGATGATCATTGTTGATAATCGGTTATTGCGTTACGATGTTCCTACACAATCTGTACAGGTTCGTGGTGGTGCGTATTATGAGGTGGATGCGTTCTTTATTTACCGTATTACAGATCCTAAGTTGTTTTTACAGCGCATTGCTTCTGGGCGTCCACAAATTGCGGCACGTGAAAACCTTGCACCACGGTTTATTGACGCTTTGCGTGCTGTTTATGGTAAGCGAGAATTTAAAGCAGCTTTATCGGATGAACGAGGAGCGATGATGGCTGAGGTACAGAAGCAGTTTTCTGTAGATGCAGGCTCGTTGGGTATTACCATTGTTGATGTGCGTATTCGTAAAACCGATTTGACCGATGCTGTTTCAGAAGATGTCTATCGGCAAATGGCAGCTGAACGTGAAGCTGCTGCGGAAAATATTCGAGCTCGTGGTCAGCAGGAACGAGATCGTATTGTGGCAGAAGCTAATCGTGAATATGAAGAAATCGTAGCAGCTGCAAAACGTGATGCTGAAATTACCCGTGGTGAAGGTCAAGCTGAAAGTATTCGTCTTTTATTGAATGCGCGGGAGGCTAATCCGTCTTTTTACGATTTTTGGTTGGCGATGGAACAATACAAGAATTTAGAGAAAACACCGATGGTGATTTCTCCAAATGAGGATTTCTTTTTCTATTTTCGTAATCCACCGCAGGCAAATAAAGCATTCTTACCGACAATGAATACTGGACTTAGTAAAACTGATTCAAAATCAGGAGAGAATAGATAAAATAACGGATTGCAGATCCGAGATTTTGCATGAAAAGAATAATCTGTGAGCATTTTCTTTTATGATAAAAGTGGTAGAGAGTATCGAGCCGTGCGGGTTTTACATAGATAAATTTAGTAGGGCTCTTTACGGCTTTGGTTAAAGGCATATCATGGATAGAAGTGTCGTGAGTAAAAGTACGTTTTTGAAGTTTTTTATCACAAGAGTTGTTTTTTGTGTGACTTTGTTCCTATCAGGATCAATGAGTTTGTCTTGGGGAGCCGAGACAAGCAAGGCATTGCTTTCTATTCCTGATTTAGCTTCTGAGCTTTTGGAAACAGTTGTGAATATTTCCACAGCACAGACTGTTGAAGGAACAGAACAGGATGAAAATACTGCGGTACCCATTATCCCAAAAGATTCATTGTTGGAGGAATATTTTAGTGATTTCTTTACACCTAAAGATGGTCAAAAAGATAGTCAATTTCAAAAGGTGCGTTCTTTAGGGTCTGGTTTTGTGATTGATGCGCAAAAAGGGATTATTGTTACAAATTATCATGTTATCGTTGATGCTGATGATATTGAAGTTAATTTTACGGATGGAACAAAATTAAAGGCAAAGCTTCTTGGAAAGGATAGCAAAACTGATTTGGCTTTGCTTCAAGTCGATGCAGGAAGTAAAAAATTAAAGGCTGTGCGTTTTGGTGATTCAGAAAAGGCACGTATTGGTGATTGGGTTATGGCTATTGGAAATCCTTATGGTTTTGGTGGAAGTGTAACAGTTGGCATTATTTCTGCACGTAACCGTGACCTTAATGCTGGTCCCTATGATAATTTTATTCAAACAGATGCAGCGATTAATCGAGGCAACTCTGGTGGTCCGTTATTTGATAGAAATGGTGAAGTTATTGGCATTAATACAGCAATTGTTTCACCTTCTGGAGGATCTATCGGTATTGGATTTGCTATTCCATCGGATATGGCTCTTTCTGTTATTAATCAATTGCGTGATTTTGGAGAAATAAGGCGTGGTTGGTTGGCTATTCGTATTCAGCCGGTAACAGAGGATATTGCAAAAAGTTTAAAATTGGACAATGCTGTGGGAGCATTGGTGGCTGGTAAAATAGAACAGACGAAAGAAAATAATGTAGATAATAGCCAGTTACAAACTGGAGATATTATTCTTTCCTTTGGTAATTCCAAAATTAAGCATGCACGTGATTTGCCGCGTTTAGTTGCAGAAAGTTCAGAAGGAAAAGTGGTGGACGTTACTGTTTTACGCAATGGGCAAGAAGAAACAGTAAAAGTTAAGCTTGGACGTTTGATTGAAACAGATCCAAATGAAGATACAGAAGAAGTTGATGATAAAAAAAATCAAGATCTGTCGAAAAACGTGACAATGCAATTTATGGGCATGACGTTATCTGAACTGACAGAGGATTTGCGTCATCGTTATTCAATTTCAGATAAACTTCGAGGACTAGTGGTGACAGCTGTTGCACAAAATAGTGCAGCGGATAAAAAGCGTATTCGCGTTGGTGAAGTGATAGTTGATATCAATCAGAGTTCTATCACAACAATTGATGAGGCTAAGAGACGTATTCATAAATTACGTGAAGCTGGACGAAAAAATGCTCTCTTTATTGTTGCGCGTCCAGATGGAGAGTTACGGTTCGTAACGATTTTAATGGATTGATGTTTGAAAAATTATTTTTTGTTTTTTAGCAGCTTTAGTATATGGGGTCTTTTGCAAGTCAGGCATGTGATGTTCAATGTTTCTCAAGCTCATTTCACGATAGAGAGCATGGGGTGTGCAATATAAAATCTATAGGAAATCATTATATCTTTATGCTGGATATAAAGTATAAATTGGTGCCATCATAGTATTTTTCAGTTATCAATATTGTAACAGCCTAGACTTTGAAATGCTGCATAAGAGATATTGGTACACCTTTCTTAAGTCCATTTTTATCTCTGCTTGTGATGCGCAAGTAAATGGTATTGATATGATGCTTTATAAGGCTCTGATTATAAACCGGCGTAGCATGCTATTTTTATAGGAAAAAATAAAGCTATTTGATTGTATAGATTAAACTCAGTATTATTTTCATAAATGATGACAAAGAGTATGTTTTTAATGGCATTAACGGACAGAATTATTATAGCTGTGGTTTGTTATTGAATTATGATAGCAAAAAATGCTTGGAAATTCCTTTGGTGTTGTTATTAAGTCCATTTTTTCTTTTTTATAAGTTTCATAGGATTTTCTTTGTATTAAAGAGAATTTGTGTTCGTATTTTTGTTTGAAGTATTTACTCTATGATCATGGAGAGAAAATACAGTGGCTTTGGGGGTGTCTGCATGTTGCAATAAGTTATTGATTGGGAGAAATTGCTATTCATGACACAGAGAACAGTTACATTAATAGCGGGGCCAACGGCAAGTGGGAAGTCAGAACTTGCCTTGCAAATGGCTAAAGAAAAAAATGCTCTCATTATTAATACTGATTCAATGCAGGTTTATGATGTTTTAAATATTTTAACAGCACGGCCGAGAGAGGCTGATACTGCGATTGTTCCCCATTATCTTTATGGTCATGTGAGTCCTACGTTGAATTACTCAGTAGGGCAATGGTTGTGTGATGTTGAGAAGCTATTGGCTACTTTTTCTTTGAGATCAGTTATTTTTGTTGGCGGAACAGGACTTTATTTTCGTGCTCTTTTGGAAGGGATTGCGGAAATTCCTCATGTTCCAGATGTTGTGCGGCAGAAATGGCGTCTGCTGCTTGATCAAGAAGGACCTGAAAGTCTTTATGGCCAGTTGTTACAGATTGATGCTGATGTTGCTGAAAAAATTTCTTCGCACGATAGACAGCGTATTGTCCGTGCTTTGGAAGTTTATGATGCAACCGGTAAGACGCTCAGTTGGTGGCAGAAACAAAAAACAACACCTATCATTGCGCCGAATTTGACCGAAAAAATTCTTCTCATGCCACCACGTCCTCTGCTTTATGAACGTATTCATAAACGCTTGGATTCTATGATTGAAAGAGGAGCTTTAGAAGAAGTGGTGGCTATGAAAAAACTTAAACTTTCCCCTTCATTACCAGCAATGAAGGCTATTGGTGTACCTGAATTTATGGCTTATTTGGATGGATATAGAAGCTTTGAGAATGCTCTTGAAGCGGTAAAAATACAAACGAGGAGATATGCAAAAAGACAAATGACATGGTTTCGTAATCAATTTGATGAAGAATGGATGCTTACTTTTTGATAAAAGAGTTATAGCTTTGCAAAAAAACTTATCGAAAGATAAAAGATAATTCGTGAAAAAGAAATTTTTTAGAAAATATAATTTTTTATTGACGAATGGTATCAATGGAATTAAAAATCTTTCTACAAGGAATTTTTTATATATTTTATACGTTGGAATAATGGGGGTAATCATACAGTATGTGTTGTGTAATAGGCTCCTTTGGGGGCTTTTTTTATGGGCTCCGTTAGGGGCTTTTTTATTGTCCTATAAAGTAGGTGAGTGGGAAAAATGAGAAATGATCCAAGAAAGCAAGAGAGTGCAGATGGAAAAATAATGTCGGGCGCTGAAATAGTGGTTCAAGCTCTTATAGATCAAGGCGTTGAACATATTTTTGGTTATCCTGGTGGGGCTGTTTTGCCTATTTTTGATGTTCTTTATCACCAAGATACACTCCAGCATATTTTGGTGCGTCATGAACAAGCTGCAGGGCATGCGGCTGAAGGCTATGCACGTAGCACAGGGAAGGTAGGGGTTATGCTTGTGACTTCTGGTCCAGGGGCAACGAATGCTGTTACACCTTTGCAAGATGCTCTTATGGATTCGATACCTCTTATTTGTTTTTCTGGGCAGGTGTCAACAACGGTGATTGGAACAAATGCTTTTCAAGAGGCAGATACAGTTGGAATTACAAAGCCTTGTACGAAGCATAATTGGCTGGTTAAAAATGTCAATGATCTTGCAGCTATTATTCATGAAGCTTTTTCTCTTGCTCAATCAGGTCGTCCTGGGCCGGTTTTGATTGATATTCCTAAGGATGTTCAATTTGCTTCAGGATTTTATAGAGCACCTCAAGTTCAGGAGTCTTTACATTCTTTTCCATCGTTGAAAGGGAATACTAAGGCTATTGAATCTGCCGTTTCTCTTTTAGTTGAGGCAAAACGCCCTATTATTTATTCTGGTGGTGGTGTTATTTCATCAGGGATGAAAGCTATACAGCTTTTACGTAATTTGGTTCAATTGGGGGATTTTCCGATTACTTCAACATTAATGGGACTTGGTGCTTATCCTGCTTCCGGTAAAAATTGGCTTGGAATGCTTGGAATGCATGGAACCTATGAGGCTAATATGGCCATGCATGATTGTGATGTTATGTTAGCTGTTGGAGCACGATTTGATGATCGTATCACAGGGCGCCTTGATGCATTTGCACCTCATGCGCGTATTATTCATATTGATATTGACCCTTCTTCTATCAATAAAATTGTAAAAGCAGAAGTTCCAATTATTGGTGATGTGGCTTGTGTTTTAGGAGATATGACGCAACTCTTAAAGATACAACAACCAGCGTTTAACAGTGAAGTCCGTGAGGCGTGGTGGACGCAAATTAACCGTTGGAAAGCTCGTAATTCATTGGCATATGCGGAGAAAAAAGATGTCATTATGCCGCAATATGCTCTTGAACGACTTTATGCTCTTACCAAAGATGCGAATGCTTATATTACAACGGATGTCGGGCAGCATCAGATGTGGGCAGCGCAGTATTATCATTTTGATGAACCAAAACACTGGATGACTTCTGGTGGTCTTGGAACGATGGGGTATGGTTTACCTGCTGCTATAGGTGTTCAAATAGCGCATCCTAATGCGCTTGTTGTATGTATTTCTGGTGATGCCTCCATTCAGATGAATATTCAAGAGCTTGCAACAGCTATTCAGCATGACACACCGGTGAAAATTTTCATTTTAAATAATCAGTATATGGGAATGGTCCGCCAGTGGCAGCAATTGCTGCATGGTAATCGTCTTTCTCATTCTTATACGGAATCTATGCCTGACTTTGTGAAATTGGCACAAGCTTATGGAGCGGTAGGGATTCATTGTTCAAAACCCGATGAACTTGATGATAAAATTCAGCAGATGATTGATTGTGATAAGCCTGTTCTTTTTGATTGTCGTGTTTATCATTTAGAAAACTGTTTTCCTATGATCCCATCGGGATGTGCCCATAATGAGATGTTATTACCCGATGAAGCAAGCGAAGAAGCTATTGCAAATGCTATTTCTTCCGAGGGAAAGATTCTTGTATAAAATGAATATGTTAACAAAATGGTGAAGGATGGTGATGATGAAGTCTTTGGAGGCTTCATCTCTGTCTCTTCTTTGTGGAGAGTTTCTATTATTCTTAGAACTCATTTTATTATTTTCATTCTGTGTTTAAAGACATAGGGTGTATTATTATTTGTTTATCTAAAAAATGTTATAAGTCGTGTGCCAAATTATGTTTGAATTTATTTGTACGCGATGTTTGTTTTTTTTAAATTCATATGTTCACATTAATAGCTATATCGTTGCATTTTTTAGATAATACATTGAATTATCTGTTATAAATTAATTATGTTGTCTCATATATGAAAGATTTCATCGTGCAAGAAAAAAAGCCACCATGCTTGAAGGGTGCAACCATGCAAACCGTCATACTTGTGAAAACAATAGAAAAGTTTGTCACTATGTTTTGGTTTTGCATTATGAAACTACTCCAAATAGCTCTTTCAAGGGCTTGATAGGAAAATCCCCCTAGAGGCTTGAAAGGAATGGCGAAAATAACAAAAAGCGAATGCAGCCATAGAAAATCAATTGGCCACCATAGCTTATAATTAGCTAGTAACCTCACCTGATTATGCGGGAAAAATCTATACATATGAGATGTATCGTCAATATATATAAACCAGAATAATACTCACCATTATATCATTATCAGGACATTAACATTGAAAATTAAATACTCTTTCTTTTATTTGTTCTACATATCTATGATTCCATAAATCTGCAGACCAAACACTCTTTGAATCTATCGCATTGGATTTTCATAACTATCAAATGATCCAAAAAATTTATCTCTAGAGTGTAGAGCCATTCTATTATCAATGTATAATAATCTTCCCTGTTGTACATCAATTCCAAAAGATACAGCCTTAAAATGATCTGAAGCTTCCTTGGCTTTTTTTGACTGTGGCTCTAACATGCCCGGATAAAAAACAGCGCTGATATCTGGGAATTCACCGTCCCCTTGAACGAGGGGCACTTTACTTGTAGAGGTTACTCCATTTCTTCTCCATCTATAGGGAACATTAATTATATATAAATTATCCCTTAAGTTCCTCAAATCCTCCTCACTTAAAAGTTTTAGAGCGAGACGTGCATCAGATATTCTAGTCAATGTGCCATTAACATCATTGCGAACACCAGATAAAAGTATCCCTTTAGGAGATAAATTTAAACCTGTTATAAATTTTAGCGCAGCATTTTCTATATGAAAATCTAACTCAACTTCAGATCCTAATCCTGTATAATCTTTTTTATTATCTTCTAAAGGAACTAGGTTATTTACTATATGTTCGCCTTCAAACTTAATTGCATAAGGCTCTCCAATCAATAAAGAAAACATCATAATTAAATTTTCGCTAATATAGCCACTTTTACAAGACGCATCTAAATTATAAGGATTAGGTGACGTATTAATTTGTCTATCAATTGGAAGATTTTCAAAGATTAAATATGGTTTAGGGGTAATAGATACCTTTTGATTCATCAGAATTGCCAATATTCTATGGGGTAACAGCGAAAATGCTATTTTTTAGCTCAACTCAAAAGTATTTTCATTGATCATTATAATTTCCTCCCCAATTATCTTTCCCTACTTTCTTATTAAGAAAAGTGAAAAAACAATAATTAAAATCAGCCATGTTAGTAAATAAGTGTCTGTAAAATCTTGGATTAATTCAAATAATGGTGGAGCAGTAATAATTGCGATTTGATTTACAGACATTGCTAAACCCAGAGAAAAGCCAACGCTTTCTTTCGGTGAAGAGTCTACAATATAGGCGACCCAAGGGCCATACCATCCCATTCCAAAAAACTAACCAAGCAGATAAAATAGTTAAATAAATTATCGATCCACTTATGCCCAAAATTAATATTAAAAATCCAAAAACGACTGCAATCATGCAAAACAAGACAGGAAAAAATCGTCCTTTTCTACAATGATCACTCCACGCTGCTAAAATAATTCTTCTTAAGGCACCAGAAGCCTGTGAAACAAAAAACAAATAAGCGCTTTTAGCTAAAGACAGGTGATAGATTCTATAAAAATAAATCGTTATAAAAATGGTTAAAACATATGGAACGATCACAAGTGAAACGCCTGAAAAAATAATATTCTTCATATGCGGTGCCGTTAACATCGCAAGACGAGACTTTACATTTGCATAGAACGAAACTTTTGCTTTGCTTTCTGAAACGATAGCGACAATTTTTTCTGGTGAGTGATAAAAAATAATAAATATACATCCCCCCTAAAAAAGAAACGATGGCACCGACCAAAAACGCACCTTGTATGCCATAGATAAGCGCACTCGCAGGAAGAACTATCCCAGCTAATACCCCCCACACTTAATGGTAGCTTCGCCTGCTTTATTCTCATTGCAAATCCGCGCTGCGATTGTGGAAACCATGACGAAACGGATTTAGCGCCACCAGGTTGAGCAGAACTATAAAATCCCCCTACAATTAGCAAACAAACCAAAAGGGAAATAGAGTTATCTGCGATTGCTCCCAATAAAAGAGCGATAGAAACGCCGACCGCGCCAACTCCAACAATATAGCGCTTGTTAAACTTGTCTAGTAATTAGCTTGCTACAAGTAACCCAATAGGTAGGAACTGCGCTGATGAAGACAGTAAACCTATCTGAGAGTCGCTAAGCGAGAAATCCTTTTTAAAAAATTCAGCTAAAGGATCAATCCCTTGAACAAAGAAGCAGGCTGATGCTTGAGCGATCGTGGCAACAAGCAATACAATCCATCTATAATAATTTTTTTCTATAAATTTATTATTGCTCACTCAGCCCCCCTCCAATTAAATTGTATTCCAATAAAGTAGCCTTTTTAATAATGCTTGCAACAATAAATTAGGTATTTTATGTTGATTACATAAAAATCTGTCAATATGATTGGCATTAATATGAAAGCTAAGGAATATGCTTAATTTAAGGAAATAAGCTATTATATGTCGTGCAAATTTGATACGCTAGCGATACTAAGATAAATTTTACAAACATTGGCTCAGCCGGCATTAAGTGCTCTTTATAAAAGAAGCTATATTTTGGCAAGCTTTTTCAAAATAATTCTCAAAGCTTTCTTCAGTCACATAGCCTAGATGCGGTGTGCAAAGAACTCTATCTGATTGCAATAATTTGCTCTCATATACTGGTTCGCTGTCATAAACATCCAGTGCAAAGTAAGTTGAATTTTCCAAACTTAGTATTTTTTCTATCGCCCCTTTTTCAACCAAAGCTGAACGCGCTGTGTTGACAAAAATAGCATGAGTTTTCATGCTCAATAGATCATCTAATTTTATGATTTCTCTGGTTTTATCGCTTAAACGTAAATGGACGGATATAACGTCAGGACGTGTAAAAAATTCATCTTTTGAATGCGTAAAATGATAACCTAAATTTTTTGCTTCTTGCGTTGAACGCTCACTCCCATAAACCAAAATGGACATGCCAAAAGCTTGAGCATATTGAGCAACCATTTTACCAATACGCCCAAATCCGAATATTCCAAGAGTAGCCCCTTTCATTTGGTTGCCAAATGTTGTTTGCCATCGTCCTTTTTTCATATCAGATACAGATTTATAGAGTTTCCTACGCGCAGACATAATTAAGAGCCATGCAAATTCAGCAGCAGAAGTTGGGTCTCCACCACCGTCTAATATTTTAATTCCTAAATCTCTACAAGCTTCTATATCAATATGTGAACCTATAGGGCCTGTTTGGCAGATCAATTTTAAATTTGGCAGTTTCAGGAGAAGATCTCTATCAACTGTAGTTCGCTCTCTGATTAAGATCAGAATATCTATCTCTTTGAGCTTATCTTCTAAATCACATTCTTTAGCTAAATTATTTATAACCAGCACTTCATGTGATTTCATTAATTTTGTAATAGACTGTAATGTTAGGGTGGCTTTTTGATAGTCGTCTGGAATTAATATTTTCAATTTAAACCTCCTGTTTCATTCATCAATATTTGAGTTCATTATTTCATTTCTAAAACAAACAAAAAGCAATATTACCGCTGATATCTTGGCATAACGCCAAGCCTATTAACAAATTATCCCCCTTGATTTCATTGTTATTTCTAGCAATAAGAATAGCATTAATCAGTTAGTTTTTATAAACTTTAAAACATTGCGACAAAAAAGTTTGACTCAATAGATGAAGAATTGCGCTTTTCTCATATTCTAGAGGACGAACCTGAAGTGCTACGTTGGACTGAAACCATGTCCCAGTTTTCTATAATAGACTACCAAGAAGGCCATACTTACGAACCATGTTTTATTGTTGAAACAGAAAAAGCTCCATATTTGTGCGAGATAAAGCGTGCTTCATATAAGCGTGATGTCTCTCTTTATTCGTTGAGATATAATTTATTTGTAGCATGAAGAGTAAATTTATTAAAATCATGATAAGAGGGAGATAGGAACTTTAGAGGTGTATCATCATAGGATTAAGTAGTTTTGTTGAGAGCTATTTTTATTTCTGCCAAAATGTTTTTAATATATTTAATTATTATTTCAGAATAGTAGATATACTTTATTTTTATGTGCAAGAAAGCTGATTTTTTGTGTAAAATAGTATTCATAAAATTACATTATTTTTATCCTGTTAAGGACATTTTTCTAGCTAGGGTTTTGCAAAGGCAATACTCTTTTTCTCATTCTAAATTTTGGTTATAAAAAGCGTATACTAGGTGTTATTTTAACTTTAAGATATGCATATTCCATTGTTGGTGTTACTGTTGTAAAAAATGATATTTTATTCGATAAGTATAAGGTATTACCAAGAAGATCGATGTATAGATAAAATTTAGATTGTTACACTATCTTGAAAAAGTAATGGGTAAATAATTGATAATTGTGCTACGAAAGTTGTTAGATGGGCGTGTATCAGCAATTCTTAATAAAAAAGTTTTTTTTGATAGTCGGTTTTTTTCAAAATACTGCTTTTTTTATGCAAATCTTATGTTGGTAAGCTATGCAGTTTTCACGGGAACAGGATAATGCATTGAAGGCTGTTGCCGCGTGGTTGAAGGAAGGGCGTTCTCCTCTTTTTCGCCTTTTTGGCTATGCGGGAACGGGTAAGACGACGCTTGCGCGCTATTTTGCAGAAACAGTTGATGGTTCTGTTCAGTTTGCTGCTTTTACAGGGAAGGCGGCGCAGGTTTTACGTTCTAAAGGTGCAAGCAATGCTTGTACGATTCATTCATTGATTTATTGTCCGCGTGGAGAAGAGGAAGTTTCCGATGAAATTACGGGAAAAAAGTCTATTGCTCCAACATTTACATTAAATCGAAGAAGTGCTGCTGCACAAGCTAAACTCATTATCGTTGATGAATGCTCGATGGTCGATGAACAATTGGCACGTGATTTAATGAGCTTTCGGACGCCAATTCTTGTTCTTGGTGATCCAGGTCAATTGCCTCCTATATCTGGTGGAGGCTTTTTTTCTAATGGAGAACCAGATTTTCTTCTTTCAGAAATTCATCGGCAAGCGCGAGATAATCCGATTATACGTCTTGCTATGGACGTGCGCGAAGGACGCGATATTGCTTATGGTGACTATGGAGAAGCGCGCGTTGTTACACGTAAAGAGGTCAATCAACAATTGGTTTTGGATGCTGATCAGGTCTTGGTAGGGGTTAATCGTACACGCCACCTTTATAATCAGCGTTTGCGTGTGTTAAAGGGATTTACAGCAGATTATCCGCAAGCGGGAGATAAGCTGGTGTGTTTGCGAAATGATCCCATTAAAGGTTTGTTGAATGGCTCTTTATGGAAGGTGATGACTTCACAGAAGGAGACCGTTAAACCAAGTATTAATCTTCTTGTGAAACCAGAAGAAAGTGAGCGTGGGGTAGCAAAGATTAAACTTTTAAAAGCAGCGTTTGAAAACCCTGATCAAGAAATTTCATGGCAATTAAAAAAGCGATATGATGATTTTGATTATGGGTATGCATTAACGGTTCATAAGGCGCAAGGTTCTCAATGGAATAACGTCGTTTTGTTTGATGAAAGTTTTGCATTTCGTGATATGTATGCACGCTGGCTTTATACGGGAATTACCCGCGCAGCAGAGCATTTAACGATTGTTCGATAGAGAAAATGTGTGTATCATCCCAGTTTCAGATAGAAAATGCCTTTTTTCTATCTTGTTACACACTATAAAAAAATGGAAATGGGCATGGCGGTAAAACTTTCGGTTAATCTTAATGCTGTTGCTGTTTTGCGTAATCGACGTAATCTTCCGTGGCCAAGTATAACAAATATTGGGCATATAGCGCTTGCTGCTGGAGCAGCAGGTTTGACGGTTCATCCACGCCCTGATGAAAGGCATATTCGTTTTGCGGATTTGTCAGATATATACTGTTTAATAAAGAACAATTTTCCTACGGCTGAGTTTAATATTGAAGGTTATCCAAGTGATCAATTTTTGGATATCGCTGAAAACTATGCGGACCAGATTACCCTTGTTCCTGATGATCCAGATCAGTCAACGTCTGATCATGGGTGGAATTTTGCTCATGATGCAGAATTTTTAGCACCTATTATTCAGAATTTAAAAAAAAGAAAGATTCGTGTATCCCTTTTTGCTAATCCTGCTGTCGATGGTCTTGATATTGCTAAAGCAATGGGTGCTGATCGTGTGGAATTTTACACGGGACCTTATGGTGGTGAATTTCAGGATAAAACAAAACAAGATCAAGAGCTCAATAAACTTGTTTTAGCAGCAAGAAGAGCTAAAGAGTTGCAGTTAGGTATGAATGCTGGGCATGATCTGACACTTATGAACCTTCCTGCTCTGGTCAAAAGTATTCCTTGGCTTGATGAGGTTTCTATTGGCCATGGGCTTATTGCTGATGCATTAGAGTATGGAATGCATGATACTGTTCAGCGTTTTATCCGGTTATTATCGTAATCTTTGTTTCTCTATAAAATTGGGAAAAAATTTTTATAAAGCTTTATCAATTTATCTAAAAAAACAATTTTATATATGTTGAGATAAATAGCACTATTAGCGTACATTATAAAATATTCTATTTTCCTCTGTTTATTAGTAGCTTTCTATTTTTTGTGTTTTTTAGGGTATGAAATGCTTTTTTATATACCATCCATTATGAGGAAATTTTACCAAATCTACTTACTATAATTTTTTCGAAGGAATATAGTTTTTTAGAGTATTTTTCTTATAAGGGATTGGCGAAGAAATTTAAATGGATCAGTGCACAAAATTTATTGAGCGTCATAAGGTGTTTGAGAGATATCTTTTAATATGTTTGAGCTTATTTCACAGTGTTACTTGTGAAAAGTGTAACGTAAAACCTCTTATGCATCACCATTTTACGTCATAAAGATATAAGTTATCGTCTTCATTTTTGGGCTCGTTTAATGTTGCGGCAGCTTTTGCCATGCGATGGTTCATAAGACATATTCACATGCAATTCTGCTTGTGACGCGCAAGGGGGATGATTTCATCGAACAGATTTAAAGTCACAAAATGCTTTTTATGAATAGGCTCAATGTAATATGAGCTATTGCAATATTGGGAGCGAGAAAATAGAATGATGATATCAACTTGTAACTTTATAAAGTAAAGGGGGGCGTGTACGATAAATCTTAGATTATTATAGAGGACTATTGAAAAGAGTTCGAGCGCATTAAGAATTTTTTAATAAGCGCATGAATGAATAACACAATGGCATTCTGTTTTGCGTGAGAGGCGTGGTTATTAAAGAATGTAACAAGTAAAAGCGTCTTCTCTATTATTCTAAAGATATTGCTGTGTATGCTTTTGAAGGTTGTACTAAAACAATACTTGTTATTTTGTAATTTTTCTTGCTATCTATATTGATTTGGTTCATGTTAAAAATTGTGTGTTGTATCTTAATTTTTAGAATATAGCGTTTTGTTGCACGATAAAAGAGTAGAATATTAGCTAAATTTTCTTTAGAAATCTTATTTTGTGTAATTATTGTTTTTGTAGAATAGCAGTTGAAGTTTATTTGGGGATCCGTATATGTTTTAGGAATGTTTGGGGACTACAGTTTTTTCTATGCAATATGTAAACTTTAAAATTATTCAATTGTTGTGTTCTTATAAGCGGTGTTTTTTGTCTTTATAAGTGTGTGATGCACTGTAGATAATGTTTCTTATTGAATAAAAGTAATCTGAAATCCAGTTTAAATAGAGAAAGAAGGAATTTTTTTATGCGTGTTTATTATGATCGTGATGCGGATGTTAATCTCATTAAAGGGAAAAAAGTAGCCATTGTTGGTTATGGTTCTCAAGGGCGTGCGCATGCTTTAAATTTGAAAGATTCCGGTGTCCAAAATGTGCAAATAGCTTTGCGTCCAGGGTCGGAAACAGTTAAAAAAGCCATGGCTGATGGTTTTAAAGTGGTGAGTGTTGCTGAAGCAGCAAAATGGGCAGATCTCATCATGATGGCAACGCCAGATGAATTGCAAGCTGATATTTATAAGGAACATATTCATGATCATTTACACGATGGGGCAGCGATTGCTTTTGCGCATGGTTTGAGCATTCATTTTGGCTTGATTGAACCTAAAAAAAACGTTGATATTGTGATGATTGCTCCTAAAGGTCCAGGGCATACAGTTCGTCATGAATACCAACGGGGTTGTGGTGTTCCTTGCTTAATAGCGGTGGCGCAAGATGCTTCAGGGCATGCTCATAATTTAGCATTATCTTATGCATGTGGTCTTGGTGGTGGACGTGCTGGGGTGATTGAAACAACTTTTAAAGAAGAGTGCGAAACTGATCTTTTTGGTGAACAAGCGGTTCTCTGTGGAGGTCTTGTTGAATTGATTCGAGCTGGTTATGAAACATTAACGGAAGCAGGTTATGCACCAGAAATGGCTTATTTTGAGTGTTTACATGAAGTGAAACTGATTGTTGATCTCATGTATGAAGGGGGCATTGCAAATATGAATTATTCGATCTCTAATACAGCTGAATGGGGTGAATATATCTCTGGTCCACGTGTAATTACGGATAAAACCAGAGCAGAAATGAAACGTATATTGAAAGATATTCAAACGGGTAAATTTACATCGAATTGGATTCAAGAATATAAGGCTGGTGCTGCTCATTTTAAAAGTATGCGGCGTTTAAATGATAATCATCCTATTGAAGAAGTTGGTAAAAAACTTCGTTCTATGATGCCTTGGATAAAATCTAACGCTTTGGTTGATAAAGAGCGTAATTGAAGCTTCTACAGAGATATTTGATCAATAGCTTTTATAATTTTATAGATAAATATCAAAAAAAAGGGTAACTTTAGTTACCCTTTTTTATATGTTTTTGGCAACATAAGCTTTATTTTTTAATTTTTTGCATAATTCTTTCTTCCAAAAAGAAAGTATACAATCCCTAAAAATATAAACCACGCTGGAGTATATTTTAAAGCTATGGCAGTGTCAGCTTCTAATGACAATAAATAAATAATGAATGCAAAGAAAATAAGAAGCGCCCAACACATAACAACACCTCCTGGCATTTTATAAGGAGAAACAGTATGTTGGAGAGGACGATTGCGACGGTAGACGATATAGCTGATCAAAATGATAGACCATACAAATATAAACAAAGTTGCGGCAATTGTCGTAACAATTGTAAAAGCAGCTATGAGTGTTTGAGATAACGATACAACGGCATAACCAAATAAGATGCATAAACATGAAAAGAATAATGCATTGGCTGGAACGTGGTTACGAGAAAGTTTTCCTAAAAACTTAGGAGCACCTTTTTGTGTTGCTAGCCCATATATCATACGGCTGGTAGAAAAAATTCCACTATTTGCTGAAGATGCGGCAGCTGTGAGGACAACAAAGTTCATCAAACCTGCAGCAGTTGGAATACCAATAAGTGCATACATTGTTACAAATGGGCTTTTTTCTGGACTGATTTGATCCCACGGCGTCACAGACATAATCACAAGAAGAGAGAATATATAAAAGAATACAATGCGGATTGGTATTGAATTAACAGCCTGTGGTAAAGCTTTTTGAGGCTCTTTTACTTCAGCAGCAGCTGTTCCAGCGAGTTCAATGCCAACAAAAGCAAAAATAACAATTTGAAATCCAGCAAAAAAGCCTGTAATTCCTCGCGGAAAAATATTCCCACCGTTCCATATATGGCTAAGAGAAGCAACCGTACCGTTTGGAGAGACAAAACCGGTAAAGATCATATAAAATCCTACAACGATTAGGACTAGAATTGCTACGATTTTGATAAAACCAAACCAAAACTCAAGTTCGCCAAATAGTTTTACTGCGACGAGGTTAAGAATTAAAAAGGACATAAGACCAATTATAACAGGAATCCACGGATTGAGTTCAGGCCACCAAAAGTGTGTATAAGTGACAATAGCAATAATTTCAGCAGTTCCAGTGACAATCCAACACAACCAATATGTCCAGCCGATAAAGAATCCGGCACATGGCCCTAGAAGATCGGTTGAGAAATCAATAAAAGATCGGTATTGTGTATTAGAAAGCAATAACTCTCCCATAGCACGCATGACAAAGTATAGAGCACAACCAATAATTGCATAAACGAGTAGAATCGAAGGCCCTGCTACACTGATTGTTTTTCCTGATCCCATGAAGAGACCTGTTCCAATCGCTCCACCAAGGGCTATAAGTTGTATGTGTCGGTTATGTAGTCCACGTTGCAATTTCTTCTTAGGTTTTTTTTCTAAATTTTGTTTATTCATTTTTGGGAGGTTCCCTTTAGTTATTTTAAGATAAAATTACCCTAAAAAAGGTAATCCCTTCTATCGAAACATGATATAGCTAGGGAGTAAAGGAATTTTTTTCTATGACTATATGAGAATAAAGCAAAAACATTATTAATTAATGGAATAATTATTTTATATATAAGAAACAAAAGATAAATTTTATTACATTTTTTTGATTTTTTATATTTTATACATATGTAATATAATTTATATATAATATAAATTATATTACATATAATTATTATTTATATTTATATAAATATTTATATTTAATATATTTATTTATAGTAAATTATTGTATAAATAACTTTTATATTTAAAATTTATTTATTAATTTAGATTTCTAAATATATTAAATATAAATAAAATTGCAAATTTATTAAATATAAAACTTTATATATAAATAAAATAAGTTTAAATAGTTAGACTATTATGTAAAATATTAAAAAATATATTTAAAAATTTACCTTTAATTATTTATATTTAAAATTTATTACAAATAGAAAAATATTTTCATAGAATCTTTTTTTATTGCAGATAGCTATTAAGATATATTCTGTTTAAAGCTATATTTTTAATTTTGATAAAAAATTGAATATAAACTTTTGGAGGGGAAAAAGTTTTAGATAAATCTCATGTTTTATTAGTAAACAATGTCAGTGAAGTTTATAGAGAATTTTTTACAGAATAGCTCGTTTCTTATCTTATTGTGCAGTAAAATACTGTTGTGTAGAGTAGTGATATAAAGCATATAACATTTTTACGCATTAAGTATTTTTATAATGTGTGGTGAGTATTCAGGGCAGGGCTAGCCCATAGAGCCTTATGTAGGTGAACCATATAAATGATCAGCAGCATTCCCTCTTAATAAGCTGGATTGTTCACAAACCGGCGCTGGTAGGAATCGTCGTTTTTTGATGTTTGGGGAGGAGGTTAAGTAGAAAAAGGGTAACTAAAATTACCCTTTTTTGAGATGTTTTATGTATAGACTTTATTTGTTACCTTGAGTTATTTTTTTCTTTACAAATGTAAAATAGGTTATGCCTAAGCAAATAAACCAGAATATACCGTATTTTAAAGCTGTTAGGGTGTCTTCTTCTAACGTTAACAAATAGAGCATGAAAGCAAAGAAAACTAAAATTATCCCGCACACGATAATTCCTCCTGGCATTTTGTAGACGGATTCAGCATGCAAATGAGGGTGATTGCGACGATATACAATATAGCTAACCAAAATTACAGACCATACGAATAAAAATGCAATAGCTGAGATGCTCGTCACAATTGTGAAAGCACTTATGAGGCTTGGAGAGAGTGAGGCAATTGTATACCCTATTAAAATACATAAGCAGGAAAAGAATAGAGCATTGGCTGGAACATGATATTTGGAAAGCTTACCTAAAATTGGAGGAGCACCTTTTTGTGTTGCAAGTCCATATATCATACGGCTAGTAGAAAAAATACCACTATTTGCCGAAGAAGCAGCCGAGGTGAGAACGACAAAGTTTACCAAACCAGCAGCTATCGGAATACCAGCAAGCCAAAACATCGAAACAAAGGGGCTTTTATCTGGAACAATTTGATCCCAAGGTGTGACTGACATAATCACGATGAGAGAGAAGATGTAAAAGAGTACAATACGTACTGGTATTGCATTAATTGCTTTTGGTAGAACTTTTTTAGGATTTTTGACTTCAGCTGCAGTTGTTCCTGCAATTTCTATACCAACAAAAGAAAAAATGGCAATTTGAAATCCAGCAAAAAAACCTGTCATTCCTCGCGGAAAGATATTTCCATCGTTCCATACGTGATTGAGAGAAGCAACAGTACCATTGGGAGAAGTAAAGCTCGTAGCGATCATATAAAAACCAACAACAATTAATGCTAAAATTGCTACGACTTTGATAAGACCAAACCAAAATTCAAGTTCACCGAATAGTTTTACGGCAAAGAGATTAAAAATTAAAAAGAAACCAATGCAAGAAAAAACGGCAATCCATGGATTAAGCGTTGGCCACCAAAAGTGCATATAAGTGATGATGGCAATAATATCTGCAGCTCCAGTTACAACCCAGCTCAACCAATAGCTCCAGCCTACAAAGAAAGCGATTCCCGGTCCTAGCATATCGGTTGAAAAATCAATAAGGGACCGGTACTGTGAATTAGAAAGCAATAATTCTCCCATAGCACGCATGACAAAGTATAGGGCACATCCAATAATAGCATAAACGAGTACGATGGAAGGGCCTGCTACACTAATTGTTTTTCCTGATCCCATGAAGAGTCCTGTTCCAATAGCTCCACCGAGGGCTATAAGTTGTACGTGACGGTTATCTAGGCCACGTTGTAGTTTCATCTGAGGACCATCTTTTAAATTTTGTTTATAGCTCATTTTTTGGGGGTTCCCTTTAATTATTTTGAGATTAAATTACACTAAAAATGCATTATTCTGTATCGAAGCATGATATAAATGAGGTGTAAAGGAAAAAAACGTTTTTTATGATTTTGTGTGGATAAAGACAAGAATATGTTTTAGGAATATGGTTTTGAAAAAAGAGAATGTTTTCCTCTTAAATAACGTAACGGATATCTGAATAGGGAACTTTTTATTGTTATTAATAACAAATAAATTGTTCATTAAAAGACGTGGAGCTTTTAAAATTATTTCAGAAAGTTGTCAGGATTTTTTATAATTTTTTGAAACTTATTATTTGTAATCAGTGCATTATTTATTATTATTCATAATGGTGAGAGTTTTAATTTTTACTCAAATAGCACTCGAGAGTTCTCATCTTAATTTAAGAACAATTTTTAATGGAAAATTTAAATGATTTCTAAAATCATTTTTTTATTTTTATGATGCTATCATAAGTGAGAAGGAATTACTTTTGTTTCACAAAGGAAAAGAACAATATCATAGTTCTTTCTTTTAAAGTGATGAATAAGGATTTTGTTTAGACATTGGTAACATTTTATAAAATGTTACGAGAGACTCACATTGTTTACACAAGCGTCCTTGAGAGTATGATAAAGAAATGCAACGTAATTCAGTTATACAAAGAAAAAAAGAACTGGGGATTGTATAAGCTCTGTTAGAGATTTAGCTATTCATAGTGAGAGACAGAATCAGGAAAAGATTGCTCTATTAACTTTACAATTTGTTATCGAAATAACATTATCCAAAGAAAATGAAAAAAGAAAATAGAGATAAAACTGTTCCTGTCGCAATATTAATGTATCCTTTTATTTTTTTCTTTTTTAAAGTGGCGCTTGCGAATGATATAAAAATGGTCATTAAAGTAAACCATGTAAAGATGTTGAAGGAATGTATCGTTACAAGTTCAAAGCCTTTTTTAATGCTACTGCCAGAAGCTAAGAATTTTGGAAAGGCTGCTATGTAAAATATTGATACTTTGGGATTTAGTATTTGTGTCAAAAAACCATCCATATAGCTGGTAAAAAGCTTTGTTGTACCGACAATGCTTTTTTCATTCGTTGATATTTTTTCTTTTGAATTTAAGCTGTGTATTCCAGATTTAATCGATTTAAAGCCCATATATAATAAATAGCAGCTTCCCATGAGTTTTACTAAAAGAAAGAGCGTTTTGTTGTTGAGAATGAGTGCTGATACCCCTAATATGGAAAATGCTCCATGCGCATATGTTGCTGTACATAACCCTAAAACGTTCATAAATGCGTTCTTTTTCCCCAATCTCGTTGCATTATCGATGATAAGGGCCATGTTTGGTCCCGGTGAGATGACTAAAAAAAATGAAACAATGAAAAAGGTTAGTATTTGATGACTCATTCTACTTTTAGCTCTGAGATTAATTGAGCTTCAAGATATAATTCTATTCTGTCAAATTTAGAGAGTTTTCCTACGCCCTGTGGAGTGCCTGTGTATATGATATCACCACGCCTTAGCTGAATGTAGTGACTTAAAAATGATATTATTTTCTCAAAGCTAAAGATCATATTTTTCGTATTGCCAACTTGCCTCGTTTCGCCATTTAACTTCATTGTAAAGGTTATTGGGTTGTTTATTTTTTCTTTGTTTATGAAGTCAGAGACGTATGCCGCTCCTTTAAATCCTTTAGATAAAAGCCAAGGAAGCTTTTTTTCTTTCAGTTTTGTTTGCAAGTCTCTTGCGGTAATATCAAGACCTATTGCTACGGCATCATAGCATTCTTCTGCTTCTTTCTCTGTGACCATGAAAGTGTCCTTTGAGATTCTGAGCACAATTTCAGTTTCAAAATGGATTTCTTTAGAAAAGTTAGGAAGATAAATTTCATTGCCTAAAACGAGTGAACTTTTTGGCTTGCTAAAGATAACGGGTTCATCTTCAACAATATTGCCTAGTTCATGAACATGTTCAACATAATTGTATCCAACACAGTAGATGTCATTTATCATGGGAGCCCTCCAAATTTTTTATTTTCTCTTTGTATAGGCAAGAGAAAATTTTGCAAACAACATTTTTTCTTATATCGCGTTTTGCGTTTTCTGGAAAAGAAGCATTGTGTGGGGTGATGACTAACTACGATGACAGCCCTTCGCATTATCCTCTTTTGAAGAGTGCCCAATCTTATAGTCTTTGAGATTACTTTAATTTTGATTGCCAATTTCCTGAAATTACTTTATTACTTAAAGAGTGATTTTACTCATCTACGCAGCGATCAGTAGAGTCTGAAAGCCCTAAAGTTTGATCATAAAAATGGCCTACTCTGTTGGTGTCTCGGAATTATGGGATATTTTTCTATATCTAGGTGCTATGAGCACTAAAAGAAAAGATCTGTTTCGTGTTCAATACTTTCAGGCTCTCGGAATACTAATGCGAGGGTGCTCGCACCCAGCGGGGGGAGCTTAAGAGTGAAAAGAAAAAGCTACATTTTAACGGCATTTCTATAGGCAAAAAATTCGCTTTTAAAGAAAAATGCTGGGAATGTCGTAAAAGCAATTAGGGCACCAATTAGGGATAACTTTTCAACAAATCCAAAAGTATGAGAAAGTCTATGAGGGTTTAAAAGAAGCAGACCGTGGCAAACTTATTATGGTATGTGGAACGGAGAAGATTTTTACCAGCTTTAAGATAGCACAACAAATAGCCGAAACTGGAGAGCGTGTTTTGTTTTTCGTGCCTTTTCTGGCTTTGATGTCACAAACAATAAGAGAATGGACACGCTATACAGAAGTACCGTTTCATTCCTTTGTGGTGTATTCTGATACATAAGTTGGCAAGTGTCGTAAAACAAAGATGCTGCTGCCGAACTCGATGTCTCAGATCTCGCTCTATCAGCTACCAACTGATGCTTAAAAGCTTTGAAAAAAGAAAATAAAGTATTAGTAAATGCAATGACTGTGGTGTTTGCTACTTACCAATCAATCCAAGTGATTTCGGATGCTTAAAAGAAATACGGTTTATCAGAATTTGATCTGATCATTTGTGAAGTAGCGCAGGTTAAGGCGGATAAGGTAGAACCTTTGGTTGTAGAAGCCAAGGAAGTAGCTGAGACTGCGAAGACAACAGCGGAAGAAGCGAAGAGTGTTGCGGAGCAAGCAAAAGAAAAAGCTGATACGACGAAGCAAGGGCTTGGAGAGGTCAGGAGTTCATTAGACACGGTGACAGCAACGACAAATTCTGCGAATACAGCCGCCTCTGAGGCAAAAGTGTTAGCGGAAGAAGCGAAGAGTGCATTGACAGAAGTTCAAGAGAAGGCTCAGAGGAACAGTGACAGTCTTTCTGAACTTCAAGGTAATGTAGGTTCTCTTTCCACTAATTTTTTAGAGGATGTGCGTTTTCATCAACCTGACAGAATTCTGGAAGCCGATCCGAAAAATAGAAAAGGTCTTGTGATCAATGAAGGGGCATGTTTTCGCTTTTATCATGGTGGTGAGAATGTGGGGGTAGGTACCTCTTTTACCGCATTCCAGGGCATGGAAGGATGACTTTTGACGAAGATCTTGAAGCAGGAAAGGATTTTATTATACATATCTCTTCCTAAAAGATCAGACGAATGAGCTATCCTTTGACCTTTCGCAAAATCTGACGGCTCCTGATGGCTATACAGAGGATAATTCTAAAAAGATTAGTGGATTTCATACGCTATGTGCGAATGTTGGTGAGATCGAAGGTCATCTCTTATCGGGTTATTAAGCAGGGGATATTTTGCCCAATTCTGTTTGGTGTTTAAATCACCGCCCGCATAGTGACCCAGAGGGAATAGTTTACAATCCGTGGCATAATATTTGGGTTGATATTTATCTTCAATCAGGGACAGGTGTAAATGCAAAGTCGGCATATGGTGTTCCGATTACGACCAATCGTAGCTATGCGAATCATGCCTCTGATTTTTGGTCTGTTAATTTGACAAGTGATGAGTTTTCGCCATGCATGTATGGAAGTAATCAAGCAACCAGTATTGTCGGCAATCAAACGCCTTCTCCTAAGACGTCTGGAGGACACGTTGATACAAACAATAGACGGATGATTTCGCATATCGGTTGTGAGGATGGTTGCGGTTATGTTTGGCAATATTTGTCTGGTTGTTATCCAGTGACTAAATGGCATACAGGGGAGCAAGGAAGCAGTTTACGTGTAGACATAAATGTTATGTTGGGAGGAGGCGATTTGACTGGTGGCTCTAACAATGATCATCTTGTACGGAATTTTGCGCATTCTCGTTATGTAGAAGATGAAAAAATAGGCGCCCGTGGATGTAGCGATCCATTTTATTATAATTAGTGCGAGATTGATTAGAACATCATTTTATCCAGCCCCACTTTTGTGGGGCTTTTTTTATGGAGCGTCAGATGAGAAAGATATCGAAAGAAGGATTGGCACTTCATCTTGAAGTTTTAAAATCAAAGCTTTTTCTACTAAACTCATGATGTCAACCAGAGCTGTACAATCTTATCATTCATATTTTCATGTCTAGAAAATTGAGATAAAGCCATCCATAAACCGCATAAGAAGTTAGAATCTACCTTCATTGCACACCTCCGTGGACTTGTTCTCTCAAACATGCCGCCAATCCTTTAGGTGTGATTTTTGTTGAAGGCAGCACCTTTTCTGTTCCATCCGGTTTTTGAATGGTGATGGCAGAACACTCCATGAATCCTTTTTTGATTTTATCCTGATTAAAGATAACAATGGACCACTTGGAGCACGTCGATACACCCAATCATTTTTACGCAAGTAATCTGTTAAATCCTTTGGTCTTATCTCCAACATCTTCGCGGCTTCAATCAAATCAAACAAATCATCAGAGCGTTTTAAGCCTTCTAAAGCTTTTGCTTTTGGTGCTAATTCTGAAATAACATAGTTTTTCTGCTTAATTTGATTTTGTAGATGATTTAAGGCGCCAAGTAATATTCGGGTTTGGAGTAATCAATTTGTGGAATAGCTACTTGTCTTTCCAACGGTCAATTATCTTTGCTCGTAAGGCAGTGCTGTAACTAGAAACAAGAATTAAGCATTCACGCATTGGCAGGTTATAACAAGGGCGGCTTTCACCTTTGTTATCAAGGTAGTGCCCACAAAAATCAACCTCCTCAAATTTGAGGGCGTTAAGTTCTTCAAGCGTTTTCTTGGTGTCACGCATAATATTGTCATGCCTTTTGCCACATAATTCAGTAATTTTAATAATGGTATTCATAAAGAATTCTTAGATGTTAGACGTTCCTTAATGACATTCTAAAAGAGTGCTGGGCATTAAGAAACACGGCAATCTAGTCTGTCGTTACGCCTTTCCCCGAAGGGTGTTATATGGTATAACAACACCTGAAAAAGCTATTATATGCATGTAGCATACAATGAGTTAAAGCTTTTAAATTGCGGAAGATTAGTTATTTCGGCAACTAATCCGCTAGTTGTTTTGAGGTGTTTTTGAGGCACCTGATTCGAAAATACCTATTACTATAGAATTGTCCAGCAACAAAAATTACTTCTTGCTAAGAAAACGTTTCACATACTGTACAGTGTACATAATAAAAATTGTTATTTATCAATAAGTTAAGTGTACAACGTACAGTAAAATTGAAAATTCTGTCGCTAGCGATAATTCGCACTAGTCTGCCCTGCAACGAAGCCAACCCGCTGGGAAGTACCTTTTGCATTGATTTTTTATGGAAGAACAAAGCATAAGTGATAATCTGTTTTTAAAATTGTAATCAAAGTGTGTAATGCATAAACTCATAAGGATATGGAATATATAGATAAAGTTTAAGAACATAATCTAGCTTTTCTTGTTGGCAGCGTATTCATGATGAGCAAGTTTGTTCTGTATATTGGCAATTAATCTCTCATTGGCTTTTTTTACAATAGCACTTGCAATCTCTGGCTTTGACATGACCTCAGAAGTTGAGGGGCCCTCTTGTTTTGCAATAGGGAATTGATCTCCGTCATCTCTTTGAAACACATTCCCTCCCATTTTCAAATCAACACGCTTTGGAAAACTGCCTCCCTTGATAAAACCATGGGGTAAGATTTCTTTCTTTCCAAACAGTGTGTAAATTACGCCGCGTTTTGTTTCTTTTGCTTTAAAAAATTTAAGAGGTATTGGTGTTCCAGAACCAATGATACCTGTCTCAAGAAACCTTGCTGTCACTTTTTCTTTAATATAAACACCTTTTCTGATACGCTTTGTTTGAGCTGATGAGATGTCGGTAACTTGCTTTTCAGTAAAGCGTTCAACTTGTTTTGCTGAGGTGTTTAGAGCATTACGCAGAGCCCAATTAAGGCGTGGTGCTTGAAGGCTTGTGAAGGTATCTTTTGCCTGTTGAAGATACTATTTTTGGTAGATGATTAACTTCAACGTCTAAGCCTTTTTAAGAGTAGGTGTTGATGATTGAGAGACCTTAGATGCTTTTGGTTTTTCGAGAGAGGTTTTTTTAGTCACTGATTTCGTTGATGTTTGTACGGCTTCTTGTTCTATTTGCTTAATTTGTTCAACTCCCTTGTCGGGCTTTATTTTTGTTTTAACATCAACAAAGGGTTTAGCAGCATTTGCACGCTTGAGACGAGCATAGACTTGATTAGAAAGCTCAACAAATGGATTATTGGGAGTTGAAACTTCAAAACGAACAGTGCTTTTATTGTTGCCAACAACACACATTGGCTTAGTGATGACAGCTTTCATTATGGCTCCTTTTGAGTCATAATTAATGACATCATTAGTCAAATATTGATTTTTATTCTGTGAAAAATTGATTAGCTGATTGTCAACAGAAAAAATCATGATCTTATGCTTTTTTACTTTTTACCTAAAGTTGGTGTTTTTAAACATTAAAAGTTGTAGAAAAAATTCAAGTAAGAAATGTTGATAACTTTGCTAAGACTTCGCCCATTACGCGTTACTATATCTAAAGCACGCGGCTGGTCGCAGCGTATCACACCTGTTGTATGCAGCCCTGTTCCCACCAATGAAACAGCAAAGCCTGCTGTTCTAGCAAATGACATAATCAGTACAGGACGCGTTCCTTTTTCTCATAGACAGAGGTTGGGTCAAGCGATACAAACCAAATTTCACCCCGCTTCATTACAAGAGCTCTCTGTCAACAGGCTTTGCATCAAACCACTCTACATCTTTATCCGCAAAATCGTCCGAAGGATTACATTGGGCTAACAATTCTTCAAGAGTGTAATTTTGCGATTTGTCCATTATCAATAGCCAAACCCACTTGCATATTTTCAGTAAGATGAAGAACATCAAACAATGCAGGAGGTATAGAGAGCATAACGGATCCTCCAACTTTACGTAATTTTGTTGTGCATAAAACGCCCTCTCTAATATTATATAAAAATATAACATAAAGCTCATGATTCAATAGCTTCTTATGCTTTTGTGTAAATGTTTAAGAAGTGCATTTCGGAATATCACCACCGTAAACCATGCTTTTACTTGCGCTTTGGTACTAAAATCCGCATTCTTAGGTGTTTTGTAATACTGACCACCATCAAACTTTTCACATCCTCTTGTGCCGTCTCCATATTCGTAGAGGTTGTAAAAATACTCCTCTGTCCAATCCCCCATGGGGCATACCCACTGCCGTTGCAACAAACCTCTTTCGCATGGGCTTGTTTACGGTTTTTTAAGAGTAGATGTTTTAAAATGAACATGCTTTAATCCTAATTTTACAAATTTGTCTATTTGCCTCAAATTTGACCGTACAGAGCGTTTTATATGATAGGTTTTTTTATCATAAAATCTTTAAATCACTCTGTACGGTGCCATTTTGTCGATTTAAATGCACATCCAATCACAAAACGATCAGCAATTTTCTCTAGTTTGCTAACCTGAAATGTTTTTCACTTGCTTTTCAACCAACGTGAGTGGTCTTGAATTCTCTCTCATTGCCTTTTTTCAGCTTTTTTTCATGGGTGTTCAAAACAGCCTTGTGTACAAGATTGGCTTTTGCCAAAAGACTATTTTCCAAATCACGGCATAATCTTACTAACTCACGAGTGCTTGGAAAAAACGTATCTGATAAATCTTCTACCTCATCGCATAAAATCCGTTTAACCATTTTTATCAGTGACTACGTAGAAACACTTTCCAAAATCATTCTCCATAGGTAAGCGCTATACCTTCATGATCGGCCTGTTGCGAAATTTTAAACCACACGAAAGCATCCGAATTTCCTTGGCTATGTCCTCTTTGTTCGCTTTTATTTAAAACAATTCGTGAAATTGATCACATGCTTCTAAGGCAATTGCTTCCTTCTGTTGTGTCAATGCTTGCCATTTTTCAAAACTAAAGGAAACTGCGGAGCTATCATCTCGTGAATGTGTTTCAAAGTGACCTCGAGGCCTGATATCAAGGATGCTGTCTGAGATGCGTTCATCTACACTTTTTTGCCTTTGAGAGTGATTTCCATAGTTTTTTCCGTTCTCTAAATCCTTGATAGCTTTTCACACCCAATTGCGTCATGTTGCTTTCCAATAATCTCGAAATTTTGTCATTTCGACTTTGACACGCTCTGGAGGCAATTCCTCATCGATTGCAAAATTATCAGGGATACGACAGTCACTGTCATTTCTAACCCGTTTAGCTTTTTTCGGAATGTTTTTTTGCTCGTGAATGGAAGGTTGGTTTTCTATACCCGTTTCGATTTGCTCTGATGTGGTCTCAACAGCAGCAACCTTTGTTGGTTCGTCAACTTGTTCGTTTGTTTCTAAATTTTCAGAACCAGTTTTTTTACTAAAATGATGGTTTTAGTATATTATATATATATTCTTATTCTGGTTCTTTATAGCTTGATTTTGCTTAGCGTTTGCTTCAGCAAGATCATTACAATGTTTTTTATAGCGTTTTTTATTGTGCACTTTTTCCAGCCTCACTATGAATTTGCGATATGTGCACTTTTTTTATCAGTAAAATCTTTTAGCTCTTCTTCAACGCGCGTATTCGACAAACCATTATCTTTCTCAATAAGTTTATCATTTCTTATTAAGTGTTCGACAAGAGTTGCAAACTTTTTTGCGAGCAATTGCAGTGCGTACAAGCGTTTCAAAGTCTTCTTTAATTGGTGCTTTTTGTCATACATGCGAATGAAAAGCGTTATATAAACTCACCTTTGCTCCAACGTCATTCCATCTATCTCATTGATCCAGTCATTCAAATGGAATCTTATCCATGGCATTGCATTAGACATGCGCATTCCCTTCTTTAACTAAATATAAAATTGCTAAAGCATTTGCTTCGGTGTCATCTTTTGGGTTTTACCCTTTTGCACAACACCGTTTTAATCATCTTTTCTTGTGAAGAGTTGCCTTTATCTGTTGTTATCTTCATTTTTGTAAGTCATTGCTGAAAACGCAAATAGCGCATACCATCGCCTTTAAAACGACAAGATTCAAAATTGACAAGTGCCACTTGTTATACTGCTGTCTACACGAGAAATCGCTCAGCCTGTCTTGGTACCTAGATCAAGGTAGAGAATGATTTGTGTATTTGATGATCATCTTCCCCCATTAAGGCTGTTGTGTATTTATATGTGCGCTATGATAGAGCGTGTTGTGATTGCCTGTCTTGAAAAAATGTTTGTGAGAAAGTACTTGAAACTACTTTTGGGCTAAATTTTTAATTGCCATTCGAGGAAAAATAATTTTAGAAGCAGTTGATTTTCGAATTAACTCTTCTTGTTTTTGAATCACATCTTTTTGTGCACGTATTATTTTAGCTTCTTTATCTATTATTTTGTCTTTTGCATCTATCTCTTTTCTGAGCTTTTGCGTCGTTTTACAAGAGTCATGAAGAGTATAAGCCAATCCCAAATTAGCAATACTAATTGCCTCTCCATCCTATAAAGATGAGGAGGAGGTCAAAGTGCTAAAAAGGTACCTCAAAAAGCAGCAATGATTCGTATTTTAGCATCATCGCGGTGCTGTCTAATAGCGTTATAATAAAGTTACGAAAGGTGGTGTAGAAGGTGCTTTAATTTTTTTTGATTTTTAATAACTCATTGGAAAATAAGAGAGATTAAGATAATTTGGTGCGGACGGCGGGACTTGAACCCGCAAGGTCTTCGACCGGCAGATTTTAAGTCTGCTATGTTTACCGTTTTCATCACGTCCGCGATGTGAGTTCTCTCATAAGCTATATCTTTTATTGAATCAAGAATTAATGACAAAAGAAACATTTTTCATTTTTTAGTGAAATTTTGACTGACAATAGTTTCCTTTATCGATAGAAAAAGCTTTTATAATGTAAATAAAGTATGAAATGATTAGTGTTATGAGTCAATTTATTCAAGACGTCACAAAAGCTATGGTGGGATTGCATCACGTGTTTGCTGAAACACCACTTCAAAGAAATGATTTTCTTAGCCAAAAGTATGATGCAGAAATTTATTTAAAGCGTGAAGATTTAACACCGGTGCGGTCTTATAAGATTCGTGGTGCTTTCAATTTTGTTTCAGAAATGCTTAGCTGTATATCACCAGATTCTGCATTTGTTTGTGCTTCAGCGGGGAATCACGCGCAAGGCGTTTCTTTTGTTTGTCGTTATTTTAAACGTAAAGGCGTGATTTTCATGCCTATGACAACGCCACAACAAAAAATTGAAAAAACACGTATTTTTGGTAAAGAATTCATTGATATTCGTTTGGTTGGAGAAACATTTGATCAATGTTATGAAGCTGCACAATCCTTTGTCGTAGAGAGCGGTGGTGTAATGGCTCCACCTTTCGATGATATTCGCATTATTACGGGGCAGGCAACAGTGCTTTGTGAGGCTGCTTTACAATGGAAAAAACTCAATGGAGAAAGTGAGCCAGATTTGATGATTGTGCCGGTAGGTGGGGGTGGTTTGGCAAGTGGAGTGAGCAAGTTTCTACATGAATATGGTTGGAAAACAAAGCTTCGTTTTGTTGAGCCGCAAAGAGCAGCAAGTTTACTTGCTTGTTTGGAGAGTGGAAAACGCGTCAAGCTTGAAAGCATTGATACTTTTGTAGATGGTGCTGCTGTGGCTGAAATTGGTGCACTAAACTATACAATTCTAAAGCAATTTCCCCCTGATTCTGTCATTACGGTTCCTGAAAATCGCGTTTGTTCTACGATGGTTGAAATGCTTAATGTTGAAGGTGTGGTTCTTGAACCGGCTGGTGCTTTATCGATTGATGCGCTTAACAGTATTCCTCCTCAAGAGTTAAAGGGGAAAAAAATTCTTCTTGTTATTTCAGGAGGTAATTTTGATTTTGAGCGTTTGCCAGAAATTAAAGAGCGTTCTTTACGTTTCCAAGGGTTGAGAAAATATTTTATTTTTAGTTTTCCGCAACATCCTGGTGCATTGCGTCATTTTCTTTCCACATTATCGCCAGATGATGATATCGTACGTTTTGAATATCTTAAAAAATCAGCGAGAAACTTTGGTTCTGTATTGGTTGCGATTGAAACAAAAAAATACGGTAATTTTTGTCTTTTAGAGGAAAAATTTCAAACGTTAGGTTGGCGTTACCGTGATATTACTGATGATCAAACTTTATTTGATTTTGTTATTTGAAAAACTGAAATTTTACTAAAACAAGAAGTATAACGATGAAACCTATTTTTTATTCGGTGCTGAGTCTATTTTTCTTTTTGATTGTTAATCAACAGAGTTTAGCATCTCAGCCAACAATAGTACAAAAAGATGAACTTTCAAGAGTCGTTGTTGATGTCAATAATGCTATAAAAAATGGGGATTTTATGCCTATTTCTCGTTATATGCCTGAGCGGCTTTATAAAGAGATGGCACATCGATTGAATACAACAGAGAGTGCTTTACGTAGTGATTTTCTTCAACAGTTGCATAAGAAGTTTGAGGGGTTGCCTTCTGGTGCTTATTATTTAGATAAAGAAAATATAGAGTATTTACAAACTGATAACGGTACTTTGTATGCTTTAATTCCAACAGTTCTTGAGATGAAAGATCGCATCATTCAATATAAAACTTTGGCGATTTTTGATAAAAACCAATGGTATTTAATTTATGGCGGTCAAAAAACTTTACAAAATCCAGTTTTTCTCGAGATTTATCCTGATTTTATCAAGGTACATTTACCGATGGACACAATCATCAAAAAGTAAACGATCTAAATATTGTTTTTATTCATGATAAATGTATTTCGTAAAGTTCTTGCTTTTTTATCATAATCCAAAGATAATAGAGGTGAAGGCATTTAGGCTGGTTTGTTGGCTTTTTGTAAAGTGAAGTTTATACGCCTTTATCTTGATTTCAAGGTGTTCATGAGTTGCGCAAGCCGCTTTTTAGGCGTTGCTTCATTTAAAATGTCAGGGATTTCTCTTGCGCGGATTCTTGAGTGGAGAGTTCAGATGGTTACTTCATTTTGAGTTCTTCAGCTAAGGAAAGATTTTATTTTGCCTATAAAAGAAGAAAATGTTTTTACAAAGTTAGGTTTGCCTACTCTTTTGATTAAAAATTTACTCATTGCTGGGATGAGTAAACCTAAACCTATACAAGAACAAGCTATTCCAGTGATGTTGAAAGGACACGATATTTTAGGTGTTGCTCAGACAGGTTCTGGAAAAACCTTGGCATTTAGTTTGCCTATTTTAAGTCAGATTTTGGCTTTAGGTGATAAACGATGCCCTAAAACTGCACGCGCTTTGATTTTAGCTCCAACGCGTGAACTTGCTGTTCAGATTGATGAAACGATTCGCACTGCGGCGAAAGGAGCACATCTTTCAACATGTCTTATTTTTGGGGGCGTATCACGTTTAAAACAAATTAAACGTATGGAAGCAGGTGTGGATGTTTTGATAGCGACTCCAGGGCGTTTGAGAGATCTTGTTCGTGAAAAGTGTGTTGATCTTTCCCAATCTCGTTTTTTGATTTTGGATGAAGCAGATCGTATGTTGGATATGGGGTTTATTCATGATGTTAAGCAAATTGCAAAGCTTTTGCATCAAGAGCGTCAGACAGCACTCTTTTCTGCAACAATGCCGAGGGAAATTGCTGTGCTTGCAAAATGTTTACTCAATGATCCGGTTAAAATTGAAGTTGTTCCTCAAGGTACTACGGCTGTAGAGATTTGCCAAAAATTATATTGTGTTCCTACGAATGAAAAAAAGAATGTTTTAAGTAAACTTTTGACAAATCCAGCTTTTGATTCGGTTATTGTTTTTACTCGAACGAAACATGGGGCAGATGCTGTCACGCGTAGTTTAGAAAAGGTAGGATATTTAGTCGCAACAATTCATGGAAATAAATCACAAGGTGCTCGCCAGTCTGCTTTAAAAGCTTTTCGTGAAAGATCTGTGCAGATCCTAGTGGCAACAGATATTGCTGCACGCGGTATTGATATACCAGGGATAAGTCACGTTATTAATTACGACTTACCAGATGAAGCTGAAAGTTATGTACATCGTATTGGTCGTACAGGACGTAATGGTGCATCTGGTGTAGCACTTACGCTTTTTGATGAGAAGATAGAAAGGTCCCGCTTGCGTGCTATAGAGCGCTTGATTCGTATGAAATTGGTGGCTGAGGCTGTTCCAGAACAATTTGCAGCGTTTCCAGAAAAGCCAATTGTACGAGAAAGTAAAGAAAACGATAAGGAACGCCGTTTTAAAAAATCTAAACGTCAAAAACAGTTTTTAGGTCGAAAAGATGATGCTGCACAGTTGCAGCGGAAGAATTCTTCACCTCAAAATGAGAGGCAGCAAAAAGCAAAACCGATAGTAAAGCGTGCAAAGACTTTTCGTTTTCGGAAATCAGTTAAGAAGGCTGCTTAGATAAAGTCTTGAAAAAAGATCATGTATAGGAGATTTTTTACTTTTGTTGATTTATTCTCAATTGAAAAGAGTTAAAAGTAAGAAGATTCTTCAGAGCTTTTCATTTTTTAGAAATGAAAACTTCTAACCGTTTGGATTTATTTAAAAATCATTATTGTAGAGGCAATTATTTATTTGCTTTATTCCCATTTTTAAAAATGGGAATAAAAGTAGATTTTATTTATATAAAAATTATTTTTATAAAGGATGTGTTTTATCTTTAATGATAACTTTTAATTTTAAAAATTGATGTCTAATAATAACTCATTGTTTTATATATTTAATAACTCATTATATCGTATTTTTTTCATTTTTAAGTTATTTATGCGGATCAATCAAAAGTATTCGCTTGCACGTTATGTGTGAAGTTGTCATATAAATAAACATTTGAAAAATAAATAAAATAATTTTTATAAACTCTTTCAAAGGCAATGGGGGATTGCTGAGATTGAGAGTTGAAAAATAGTACGATGGTATGACTTTTATTATAAATAAAGATGGGGCTGATCAATCGATTTCATTTTATACCATTTACGGGGGTGTCATTGTGAAAGAGTCTTGGGGAATTTAAGAGATATCTCTTTAAAAAAGCATGTGACTGCATAATACAATAGCGAGAATGTCATGATTTCTGAAGGCTTTCTCAGGATTCTTAACAATTTAGCTTGTTATCTTGGTTTTTACTGTAAAACACTATTATTTGGGGGGGGATATAAAGTATTTGGGAGATATAAAGCCTATAAGACTTTATGTATTAAATGTTTTATGACAGTGTGGTGAACAAGGCAAGGTTGTTTGTAAAGCGTTGAAGTGGTTAGCAGGAGGAATAACCTGTTAGATAAGACGTCGGAGTGTTTACAGATTTGTTTTATATTTTTTGCTTTTAGGATGGGGAGGAGATTATGTGGGGTGTATGGAGATAATATATGACCTTGATTATTGATTCTTCCATTTTTCAAAATGGTTGCTTCATGAGCAGGTTTTTAAGTTTAATTTCTTTATTGAGTATAAATCATTCTTTCTTTGGAAAAAAATATGATACAGTTTCATTGCTGATGGAGCTTAATAATTCATCTTTGATGAAAGAAATCGTAATTTATAATATGCAAATAATTGCAGTGCCCTCTTATAGAAGCGCGGTGGTTTGAAAAAAGTAATCTTATTTGTGCTATTCTAAAATGAATCAATTGCTTTTTGCGTTCATTGCAAAAAAACACATCCCGTATGATATTGCGTTTCTATATTTATTGCAAAAATCCTATTCCCTCACTTTTATTAACGAATCCCTCATGTCTAAAAGCTTGAGAAAAAACAATAAACTACGTGGAATAAAAGAAAAGTGGCTCCCCGGGCCGGATTCGAACCAGCGACCAACCGGTTAACAGCCGGTTGCTCTACCGCTGAGCTACCGGGGAACGGTGCCCAATTATTTAATTGAAAAGGCTATAGCAAAGCAATACTGATTTGCAAAGGATAAAATTACTTTTTTTAAAAAAATATGATAAATTGTGTAATAAGAGGAAAAAAGGTGTGAGAAGATTTCTACACCTTGACGGATGCGTTGCCTTCCCTTATGGAAACCTTTATGTTTGTTGATGAGGCCTCGTGGCGGAATGGTTACGCAGAGGACTGCAAATCCTTGTATCCCGGTTCGATTCCGGGCGAGGCCTCCAGCCGATTTTAAACGAAACGGCTTTTAGGGGAGATGAGGTATAGGAAAATAGATTATTTCCCTCTATTCTTGTGAAGACACTTTTATGTGAGAGATTATATAGTTAAAATCTAATTGTTGACTGTGGCGTCCTTTTTTGTAACACCTATAGTTTAAGAGATCTTCATCCCTTATTGTCGCTGTTTTGTTTGTTTTTTGTAGGTTAGGAGAAAATATTCGTTATGGTTGCAGATTTTGCTGAGCTTCGTCGCAAAATGGTTGACAATCAAATTCGTACAGTCGATGTAACGGATTTATCAGTTCTTGAAGCCTTTTTAACGGTATTTCGTGAAGATTTTGTATCGGAAGATATGAAAATGTTAAGTTATCTTGATACCGATATTGTTCTATGTCCAGTGCAAGATGGGGTTCCTGCACGCTATTTGATGAAACCTGCGTCTCTAGCAAAATTACTACAGCTTGCCGCTGTAAAATCATCAGATGTTGTTTTAGATATTGGTGCAAATAGTGGTTATTGTGCAGCGTTGCTTGCAAAACTTGCAGGATCTGTGATTGCGCTGGAAAGTGATCAATCTCTCTTTGAACGTGCTCTTGACGCTTTAGAACGTAATCAATGTGATAATGTGGTTGTCGTTCATGGTCCTTTAGAGCAAGGATATGCCGTTGAGGGACCTTATGATGTGATTTTCATTGAGGGATCTGTTGATTTTATTCCTCAAGGTATCTTTGATCAAATGAAAGACTGTGGACGTCTTGTTGTGGTTGAAGGGCATGGAAATGCTGCTGTTGCACAAATCTATATAAAAGAAGATGGGATCATCTCGGCTCGTCGTGCTTTTAATCTTGCTGTAAAGCCTCTTCCTTGTTTTTTAAAAACACCTGGTTTTGTATTTTAGAGCTTGTTTGTTCGGTGAATAAAAGATAATTTCGTAATTTATTTGGGGTATGTTGTTGTGTGTATTGTGTTAAAAATAAACAAGAAGTTTCAGGCATGTTTGTTGTTGGTGTTGAGTATTTTTTTATCAGAGACTGTTTGTGCTGAAACATTGATGGATGCCTTTTCTAAGGCTTATAAACACAATGCTAAGTTGAATAGTGAACGTGCAGCTGTGCGTATATCCAGAGAGGATGTTGTTATTGCGCGATCGGGGTTGTTGCCACAAGTTGAGGGGGTTGGGAACTATGGGCGCAATAAGTCTTTTACAGGTCCTTATGTGACTTCTGGATCTATAGGCGTGAGATTAAATCAAAGATTATTTGACGGGTTTATCACGCAAAATATCTTTTCTTCAGCGCAAGTTAAGTTGCAGGCTCAACGTGAGTATCTTCGTAATGCTGAACAAAATACTTTTCTGGAAACTGTAACGGCTTATGCTAATGTCTATCAGGCACGTCGTATTGCCGATCTTCGGAGAGAAAATTTGGCAGCTCTTGAAGAGCAAGTTCGTTCCGATAAAGCAAAATTTGATGTGGGTGAGGGAGGGCGTGTTGATCTTGCTCAAGCTCAAGCAGCACGTTCCGTGGCAGTTTCAGAGCTGAGTCTTGCTCGTGCTGATGTAAAAGCAGCCGAGGCAGTGTATCGACAAGTTATTGGTTCTGATCCTGAAAAGTTAAAAAGCCCTCCCGTAGCCAGAGATTTTCCTGCCAACCTTGATATGGCTTACCAGATGAGCGTTTCTATGCATCCAGCAATCCTTTATGCTAAATATTTAGTCGATGCGAGTGTTTACAATGTAAAGGCAAAAGAAGGTGCATTGCTCCCTAAGGTCGATTTTTCTGCGACAGCGTCTTATAATCGAATTTATAGTGGTCCTGGAGAGGATGGCGTTTCTAAATCAATAGGGTTGTCAGTGAGTGTCCCAATTTTTGAAGGAGGGCGTACGTCTGCGCAAATTCGCCAATCAAGGGAACAGCTTGGACAGGCGCAGCTTCAACTCGATTTGGCGCATAGCAATACGCGACAAGCACTTACTTCTGCTTGGTTTCAGTTGGAGGGCGCACGCTCATCTGTTGTTGCTTATCGTGAAAGTGTTCGTGCTGCTGAAATTGCTCTGAAAGGTCGTGTTCAAGAAAATCGCGTAGGGCAAGCAACGACATTGGATGTTTTAAATTCTCGTACTCAATTGATTAATGCTCAAATTGCGCTTGCAATGGCAGAGCGTAATGCTGTTGTGGCGAGCTATAGTGTTCAATCTTCTATTGGTAAGTTGACTGCAAGTTATTTAGGTTTAAAAACAATTCAATATATCCGATAATACATAAAAGTATCTCTTTGAATCTTATTAAATTATTTTAGTTTTTAAAAGATTAGTAAGTCAACAGTTGAATATGTTGAAAGATATTGCGGCGAGATATTATTTTTATAAGTGTAGAAAACTGTGTGTAGCGCCCTCTTTATGACAAGCATATTTGAAAATATCATAGGAGGCATGTTGATCTTATAATTCTTTTGCATACACTGAAAATATGATTCTATTTGTTGTTGCGTCTTTGAGAGGTTGTAAAGTATGGTACAGAGTTCAAGCGTGTTACGTGAGCCAAGTATGGATGAAATTTTAACATCTATTCGTGAAATAATCGAAGAAAATGCGGTTCAATCTGATCACTTTTTAAATGAAGATGTTGCACTGAATGCTTCAGAAGTGGCATCCGAGGGTATTTATGATACAACCTTATCGGTTGATGATGCTATGAAGGCTTTAGCTGATCGTATTGGTCTTTCTTCTGAAAATCAAGGAGGGAAGATAACGCAAGAGAAAGAGGATATAGAGGCAGAAAATAATACAGTTGGTATGGATATGCAAAAGATGAAGCTTTCTTCTGAAGAACGGAATTCTGTTTATAAAGCAAAAGAATATGAAGATGAGATAAGAAAATCACAGTCAGACGCTGGAAGGGATGGTCATGTGGAATTGTCTGCATATTGTATTTCTTCTGCAGAAAAGATTGCAAAGGATGTATTGCGTCCGGCTATAGCTGAATGGTTACAGTCTAAATTGCCTGTTTTGCTGGAAGATATTTTGCGTGAAGAGATTGTGAAGGCGATTAAGAAATCGTCTTAATTATTTTTACATTATTTTTATGTTTTTCATTTTATGGGGATTTTGTTTGCGATTGTGCGAGCTCTCTAGTGAATGGCTGAGATTCACGAAATTTTGATCAGGTTTTGATCATATATTGTGTTGTTCAGCGGCGTTATGGATGGATAGAATGTTAGAAAAAAACTATGATGCTGCCTCTATAGAGCAACGGGTTGCAAAGAGATGGGAGACTCGTGGGGCTTTTAAAGCAGGAGTGGGTTCTAAAAGTGGTGCAGAAACTTTTTGCGTTATGCTTCCACCCCCGAATGTTACCGGCTCACTTCATATGGGGCACGCACTCAATACGACAATTCAAGATATAATGGTTAGATTTCAGCGGATGCGTGGCAGGAATGTGTTGTGGCAGCCTGGTATGGATCATGCTGGGATTGCTACACAAATGGTTGTAGAGCGCCAACTTGCAGAACGCCAAGAACCAACGCGTCAAGAAATGGGAAGAGAAAAGTTTATTGAGCGTATTTGGAAATGGCGTTATGAAACTGGAGGCATTATTGCAAACCAGTTGCGCCGTCTTGGGATTTCATGTGATTGGTCGCGTGAGCGGTTTACAATGGATGAGGGGTTGTCGCAGGCGGTTCGTGAAGTTTTTGTCACGCTTTATAAGCAAGGGTTGATATATAGGGATAAGCGCCTCGTCAATTGGGATCCTAAATTGTTGACAGCTATTTCAGATCTTGAAGTTGAGCAAAAAGAAGTTCAAGGACATTTGTGGCACTTTAGATATCCACTTGAAGGTAAAGTTTTTGATCCAAATGATGCGACAACTTTTATAACAGTGGCGACAACACGACCAGAAACAATGCTTGGTGATACAGGAATTGCTGTTAATCCTGAAGATGAGCGTTATAAAAATCTTATCGGTAAAAATGCTCTTTTGCCGCTTGTTGGTCGTCGGTTATTAATTGTTGGTGATATGCATGCTGATCCTGAGGCTGGAAGTGGTGCTGTAAAAATCACGCCAGCCCATGACTTTAATGACTTTGAAGTGGGGCTGCGTAATCATTTACGCTTGATCAATATTTTTACCCCAAAAGCTGAGATTTTTCTCCGTGAGAATGAAGCATTTTTTGATGGTTTGATATTATCAGATGAATTAGAAATGTTAGTAGAAAGTCTCGATAAATCTGATCGTTTTGTTGCGCGCCAGAAGATTGTTGCTTTGATGAAAGAACAGGGATATTTGGCTTCTGTTGATGATCATCCCCATATGGTTCCTCATGGAGATCGCAGTGGTGTTCCTATTGAGCCTTTTTTGACAGATCAATGGTATGTTCATGCTGCTGAATTAGCAAAGCCAGCGATAGAGGCTGTTCAACAAGGAAAAACGCAGTTCGTTCCCGATAACTGGAAAAAGACCTACTTCAATTGGATGCAGAATATTCAACCTTGGTGCATTTCTCGCCAATTATGGTGGGGACATCAGATTCCTGCTTGGTATGGACCTGATGGAACAGTTTTTGTTGAAAAAAGTGAAGAAGAGGCTTTAGATTCAGCTGTTGCTCATTATGGTGAGGTGGTTGAATTAATCCGTGATCCGGATGTTTTAGATACTTGGTTTTCATCAGCTCTTTGGCCTTTTTCAACATTAGGATGGCCCAATAAAACGACTGAGTTGTCTACTTTTTATCCAACATCTTTATGCGTGACAGGGTTTGATATTATTTTTTTCTGGGTTGCTCGTATGATGATGATGGGACTTCACTTTATGGGTGATGTTCCTTTCCCAACGGTTTATGTGCATGCTCTGGTACGGGATCAAAAGGGTGCAAAGATGTCAAAATCTAAGGGAAATATTATCGATCCCTTAGAGCTTGTTGATCAGTATAGCGCTGATGCACTTCGTTTTACTTTGGCTATTATGGCAGCACAAGGTCGTGATGTAAAACTTGATGTTTCCCGTATTGCTGGTTATCGTAATTTTGCTACGAAATTGTGGAATGCTACCCGATTTGCACAGATGAATGGTGTGAAGCATGATCCAGCTTTTAAACCAGAACAAGCAAAACTGGCGCTTAATCGTTGGATTTTAACGGAACTCTCTAAAACGATTTCAGCAGTGACAATTGGTATTGAACACTATAAATTTAATGAGTCTGCCGCTACACTTTATCGTTTCATTTGGAATACACTCTGTGATTGGTATTTGGAACTTCTCAAACCTATTTTTCAGGGGGAAAATGAAGATGCTAAAAATGAGGCTCAAGCTTGTACTGCTTGGGTTTTAGATGAAGTTTATAAACTTCTTCATCCTTTTATGCCATATATGACGGAAGAGTTGTGGTCTCTTACAGAAACACAAGCCATCAAGCGTGAGGATATGCTCGCATTGACAAAATGGCCAGAGGAAACATTGATAGATGAAGAAGCTGCTGATGATATTAATTGGCTTATTGATGTCATCACGGGGATTCGGGCTGTACGTTTTGAAATGAATATTCCAGTGGCTACGCAAGCACCTCTTGTTGTTGTTGAAGGAGGGGAAGTAACGCGAGAGCGTGTGAAGCGTTATGATGCACTTCTTAAAAAATTAGCGCGTATTGAAGTTATTGATTTCTCTGATAAAGTTCCGGAAGTATCAGCACAAATGATTTTGGGAGAGGCTGTTTTTTGTTTGCCCTTAGGACAGTTGATTGATTTGGAAGCTGAACGTGTTCGTTTGAGGAAGGATGTTAGTAAAATTGAAAAAGATATTGAAAAAATATCGCTTAAGTTAAACAACCCCCAATTTATAGCAAATGCAAAAGCAGAAATTGTTGAGCGTGAGCGGAACAGGGTTTTAGAACTGCGTGCAGCGCAGAAAAAAATATTTGTTGCTTTAGAGCGGTTAGATTGATTTCAGCTTTTTATTTTTTTGATAGATAATTTCATACCAGTAGGGCTGGTATAGATCTTCTTTAAAGGAAACTTTTCTTTTGTTAGTTTTTCATGAACGATCATAAAATCTCTACTGAAATCCATAGTTTTATGTTTATCATTAAAGAGATATCTTTTAAGGCATCTAAGCCTATTCCATGACGTAGATCATGAATGCTATAACAGTAAATCCATAGAGCTTCCCTTCTTTATGCTTGTGAAGTAGCAAGCGCCGGTATCATTCTGTCCAATCAGGACAGCTCTTGGCTCAGACCGTTCGTAAGAGGCATTTTTAGTTCTTTCTTACACAGAGTTTTTATCCACATAGCTCTCTCTACTTGTAATGTGCAAGCGGATGGTTTTGAGTGATTTAACATGGAACAGGTTTGGAATGAGAGAATCTTACGATATTTGAGGGACTCATTCAAAGTGCAAAAAGGTAAATTATCATTATAAATCAATTTCTTGCTTTATTATTATAAAATATCATCATTTAGAGTAGCAATATAAGGTATGTAAAATTACACATGTGGTATTTTTTTGTATGTAGTGGTGAGTATTCTAAGGTAGAACTTGTGTGTAAAGTATGAACTAACCCCATGTGAAATGATGTCAGGTGCAATCTGTTAAACAAAAAGCTGTATTGTTTATAGATTGGCAGAGACAAAAAACTTCATCTTTAAGGTGGTAAGGCAGTTGTAAAGTTATAAGTTAACTATCATCATTATATTTATCCATCTTTCGTATTGTTTTTTATACTTAAACGCTTGCCATTCATCATGTATTCTCTTCGTTCTCAAGTTGCGGTTTAATGCACGTTATTCTATTGAACGATTTTTGCTCATACGTATAAAATTTTAAGGTCAATAAATCCTAGAATGTTAAAGGGTGTGTTACAAAATATAGAATGATGATTTATATTTAAAAATCAATTTGTTATATATAAAAATTGATACTTAATTTTATCGAACATTTTGGATGGTTTTTATCTATTTGTTTTTTCTTTTAAAATTTTTACTTTAAAATTGCGTAGGCTTCTTACTAAGAAAAAGAGTTTAAATATCTACAAAGAAATTTGTAACAGATATAATCATTAAAATTGAGGTAGGGGGGGAATGGTTAATAGGTTTCAGATATGGAAAAAAGTCACGATTGTTGTGATTTTAGGGGGATTCTTTTCGACTGTTTGTGTAATAGATGTCAATAGCTTGCAAGAAGCGAATGATGGTTCGTTTTATTTTTTTAACGTATAGAAATGGGCATATAAATCAGGCTATTCCAGCACTCCGTTGTGCTGCTAAGAGGGGCCATATCGGTGCGAATTGGAAACTTGGCTACATCTATGCAAAGGGTGATGGTGTTCCTAAAGATGATTACAAGACATATCATTTTTTTGCATATATCTTTGAAAAAGGTACAGATCTTGGTTCAGAAGATGAAAGTTATGTTTCTGATGCATTGGTTAAACTTGCAGGATATATAAAAAAGGTATTCCTCAATCACCTATGAAACCTGATCCTTCTTATACTGTTTGTCTTTATATGCAGTCTGCGGTAAACTATGGAAATCCTAAAGCTCAGTATCATTTAGGAAAAATATTTTTAAAGGGAGAGGGAAGGGAGAAAAATCCTTTACAAGCCACGATGGTTTAAACTCTCAGCAAAAAAAAGGAAATCCTTCTGTTCAAACAATGCTTGGAAATATACTGCTTAAAGAAGGAAAAATTGTCCGTGGGGCAGCAATTTTAACTGCTGCCTATAAAAAAGCTAATGTAAAAGACAAAAATTTGATTCACCCTTTGCAAGAAGAGGCTTTTGCTCTTTGTAATGAATCTGAGAGACGTACAGCAATTTGACTGGTTGCTGAGATTTTAAAGAATAACAGTTTTTAAACATCTTATTGTAATATTTTTACACTCTCTCATATTATATTAAACTCTATTTTCTTGTATACAAGTTCATAATAAAGATAGCTTTTTGTTATAATATAATGGTTAATGACTTAGGATCTTAGACAAAAATTCTTGCGTTCTCGGTTTTCTTGCTTGCGGATCAGAAAAGAACTCTTTAGATGAACAGTCTTCAAGAATTGTTCCTTGATCTATGAAAATAACACGCTCCGAGACTTTTTGTGCAAATCCCATTTCATGGGTTACACAAATCATCGTCATACCTTCTTCTGCTAAGCTAATCATGACATCGAGTACTTCACCTACCATTTCAGGATCTAGAGCAGATGTTGGTTCATCAAAAAGCATGACAAGTGGATCCATAGTTAAGGCACGTGCAATAGCAACCCGTTGTTGTTGCCCTCCAGAAAGTTGACCAGGATATTTATCTTTGTGTTCAATGAGTCCAACGCGTTCAAGATATAACAATCCACGTTCAAGTGCTTCTTTTTTGCTTCGTTTTAGGACTTTGATTTGTGCAATTGTCAAATTTTCTGTGACAGATAAATGGGGGAAAAGCTCGAAGTGTTGAAATACCATTCCTACCTGACTTCGCAATTTAGGCAGATTCGTTTGTTTTGAATGAACTGGTATTCCATTAATCCAAATTTCACCTTTTTGAAAAGGGACTAAAGCATTAATGGTTTTAATGAGTGTTGATTTTCCTGATCCTGATGGCCCACAAACGACAACAACTTCTCCTTTATTAATGTTGGTTGTACAGTTTTTAAGAACTTGAACTTCGCCATACCAGTTAGAAACATTTTTTATTTCGATCATATGAGTAGACATTTTTTCCCCGTTAGCGGATAATGGACACTTTTTTTTGTAAATACAAAACGATTTGTGACAGCGTAAAACAGATAACAAAATAGAAAATAGCTGCTAAGATATAAGCTTCTTGCTTTACACCAAAATTATTAGCAGCAATATCAAAGCCATTCAAAAGGCTATGACCACTGATGGCATAAACAAGGGTTGTATCCTGAAAAAGAATAATGACTTGTGTTAAAAAGACTGGAAGCATATCTCTAAAAGCTTGAGGAAGAATGACAATGTACATACTTTGCCAATATGTCATTCCAAGAGCTTTCCCCGCATATTTTTGTCCTTGCGAAACTGAATTTATGCCAGCACGCATAATCTCAGCAAAATAAGCCGTTTCAAATGCGGTAAAGGTAATGAGTGCTGATTTATTTGCACCGATGGATATACCGGTTAAAAAAGGCAGAAGCACGAAAAACCATAAGATAACCATCACAAGGGGTATTGAACGCATAGCTGTTATGTAACTGATTGCAAACCAAGAAAGAAGTTTTATGGAAGAAAGGCGCATCATTGCTAAAAGCGTACCGAAAACAAATCCCAACACCGTTGCAAAAAGAGTTAGAAAAACGCTAAAGAGTAAACCTGATAAAATGTAAGAACGAAATACATCAAAGGTAAAAAAGGAAAAATCAAAGTCGGAAAAATTGAAAGGAGAATAAAATCCAAACTGAGAGCTTATGAAATTCATCATATTCAATTTCCCTTTGTTTGAAAATTAGGAATTTTGAGTATTTGTTCAATGACTGTCATCACAATGAATACAAATAAGGCTATTAGAATATAAAGAGCCGTAACAAGTAAATAATTTTCGTAAACATGGCTTACCTCTTCAATTGCTTGGTATTGAAATTGCATGAGCTCATTTATTGAAACGGCGAATGCTATAGACGAATTTTTCACAATCCCCATTGCTTCTGAAGTAAGAGGTGGCATAATTGCACGTATAGCACGTGGTAGAATAATATAGCGATAACTTTGATAAGTTGTAAACCCCATTGCCATAGCAGCATAGCGTTGTCCAGAAGGAATCGCTTCAATGCCTGAACGAATCTGTTCAGCAATGCGTGCAGATGTAAAGAATCCCAATGCGCATGTTATTAAGAGAATGGGGGAAAATTTCATCGCTGGTGGATAAATCTTCGGAACAACAAAATACCACAAAAACACTTGTACAAGGAGGGGAATATTACGCATAATCTCTACCCAAATAGTACCGATAGTGCGAAATATATAATTGATTATGGATGTTTTGGGTAAAGTGCGCATTGTTCCTATAATAACACCACACAATACAGCTAATATAAGTGAAGTGATAGACAATATAACCGTATTTTTAAAGCCATCGAGAAGTGTATCTAAATAGGTATGGCTCACGCCGGGAGTCCCCAAGCATCCTGTTACCAATGTTTGAGTAAGGTCATCTCTACAAAGGAAAGAAAAGTCCATTAATTGATATTCCCTCAAATTAGTCATTCACAAATAGGGCAATAAACCAAGCATATCTACATAGGCCAAATTTATTAAAAAGTGAATTAAAATATAAACCACACTCAATTTCAAAAGAGTGTGGTTCTTCTTTATTAGATTCTATAAATCTTTTTCTGCGTAGCTTTCTCGAGGCTTATTATTTGGGTGATCCCAAGCATATCTTGTTTGTTTTGATAAGGGAAGGTTCATAACAGTGTTAGCAGGTGGGATCGGTTTCATAAACCACTTATTATAAAGCTTTTCCAGTGATTCATCTTTAATCTGACGTACGATACTATCGTTGATTGTTTGTTCAAATTTTTTGTCATGTAATCTGAGCATACAGGCAATAGGTTCGACTGAAAGTACAGTATCAAGAATGACATAATCAGATGGATTCTTTGATTTAGCAATATGTCCAGCAAGAATTGAAGCGTCCATGACAAAAGCATCTGCCTTACCAGATTCTAATAATAAAAAACTATCTCCGTGATCTTTCCCCTTTAAAACCTTAAACTGAATGTTTTTTGCACGTTTATTTTTACGAATAAGTTGAACAGATGTTGTACCGGTGGTCGTTGCAACTGTTTTTCCCTTTAAATCCTCAAGAGATTTAATGTTAGAGTTTTTCTTTACAGCAATCCGAACCTCTTCAATGTATGTCGTATAAGCAAATGCTGCTTCTTTACTGCGAGCAATATCATTTGTTGTTGAGCCGCACTCAAAATCATAGGTTTTATTTTTTAAGAGAGGAATTCTATTTTGAGAAGTGATGGGAAGATAATGAATTTTAATTGGTTTACCAATTTTTTTTGAGATATCATCAATGATCCGTTCTGCCATTTCTGTATGAAAACCTACATATTTATTATTACCAAGGGCGTAGGCTAAACCAGACGATTCACGGACACCTAAAGTAATTTCCCCTGTTCGTTTTATTTTTTCAAGAGTATCATGTTCAGCATGTGCGACACTTGTAAATCCAATGGCCGTTGCTGCAATAAGCATTAACAATGATTTCTTCATTTATGTCCTCCATTCATTTATTTTTTATTTTAGGTACTTAAAATATACTGTTTATATGCTGTAGCATAGTTATTATTTTTGAGTGGAATTTTTTTGTTGTCTCATGAAATGAGGATTGTACTTTCTTAATTGATATTAAGGTGAATCCAAACAGGAACGTGGTCGGATGGTTTTTGATATCCCCTTACTTCTGTTTGACTATGAGCGCAAATTAATTGATCAACAGCTTCTGGTGATAATAATAAATGATCAATGCGAATCCCATTATTTTTAGGCCAAGCACCCGCCTGAAAATCCCAAAAACTGAAGGAGGGAGTATCGGTGACATTCCGGATAGCATCATAAAAACCTAAATGAAGAATACATTGGAATGCTTTTCTTGTTTCTCGAAGAAATAAGGCATCTTGATACCATTCTTGAGGTTTTTTTGCATCTAATGGAGTGGGGATGACATTATAATCACCTGCTAGAATAAGAGGTTCTTCATATACAAGTAATGATTTTGCATGTGTATATAATCTTTCCATCCATTCTATCTTATAGGAATATTTTTCACTCTCAATAGGATTCCCATTTGGCAAATAGAGAGATGCAACACGAACAACACCTTTGTTTGTTGAATAAACAGCTTCAATGTAACGTGTTTGTTTATCATTATCATTGCCTGGTAATCGACGGATCACTTCATCTGGTGTTTTTTTAGAGAGAATCGCAACGCCATTAAAACTTTTTTGTCCGTGTGTTTCTATATGGTAACCTAAATTTTCAATTGTATCGCGTGGAAAATTTTCATCAATACTTTTAATTTCCTGTAAGCAGACTATGTCCGGTTGGCTTTGCTGCAGCCATTGACATAATGTTTCATGTCGCGCTTTTATTCCAGCAATATTCCACGTTGCTATTTTCATGGTGCTCATCATTAGATATCAAATATGCAATTCAATTTACTGCATTTATGTTTTACTACAGTCACATCTTTTTTGTTTATAGGGGATATTACTATGGTAAATTAATTTATCAAGAGTAGCGGTAAAAGCAAATTTAAAGCTTTAAAATTTAATTTATTTTCATTTTTAAAAAACTTTCTGCTGTTTAGTTCTTGACGAATGTACGTGTTCTCGCTATTAGGAATGAACATAACCGATGTGGATGTAATCAGGTGTTTTGGATATGAGCCGGAAAATTATTCACAGGTGTTAAGAAGATTAAAAGCAAATGCTAGTGCAAAAGGCTATTGCCTTCTCTGCTTATGGTCGGGTGAACTGTTTTGTGCAGGTGTGCCCGATTTTGTGTGTAGACTTAGATATCTGTTCCGATTTTGTTGGGGTGGATGGAAATTAAGATAGAAAAGCCCGATTGGGTAAGACGAATGTAGATCGAAAAGAGGAAGGTTGCATGCCTACCGTAAACCAGTTGATTCGAAAGCCGCGTGTGGCGCCAGTTAAACGTAATAAGGTTCCTGCTCTGCAGTCGAATCCGCAGAAGCGTGGTGTTTGTACGCGTGTTTATACAACAACACCGAAGAAGCCTAATTCTGCTCTTCGTAAGGTTGCTAAAATTCGCTTGACGAATGGATTTGAGGTGATTGGTTATATTCCTGGAGAGGGACATAATCTTCAAGAGCACTCTGTTGTAATGATTCGTGGTGGTCGTGTGAAAGATTTGCCAGGAGTTCGTTATCACATTATTCGTGGTTTGCTTGATACACAGGGTGTCAAGAATCGTAAACAGCGTCGTTCGAAGTATGGCGCAAAGCGTCCAAAATAATATTGAGAGACAAAGCCAATGTCCCGTCGTCATAGAGCAGAAAAGCGTGAGATTAATCCAGATCCAAAATTTGGTGATTTGGTTATTATGAAATTTATGAATGCCATTATGTTTGATGGTAAAAAATCAGTTGCAGAGCGTATTGTTTATGGTGCGCTTGATTCTGTAGAAAAAAGAGTAAAAACAGATCCTGTGGCTCTATTTCATCGAGCTTTAGAGAATGTTGCTCCTCATATTGAGGTTCGTTCACGCCGTGTTGGTGGTGCTACTTATCAAGTTCCGATTGATGTTCGTCCTGATCGTCGTCAGGCTCTTGCTATTCGTTGGTTGATAGCGGCGGCACGTGGTCGAAATGAAACGACGATGGTTGAGCGTTTATCTGGTGAATTGATGGATGCGGCTAATAATCGTGGTTCTGCCGTGAAAAAGCGTGAAGATGTTCATCGTATGGCTGAAGCTAATCGTGCTTTTTCTCACTATCGCTGGTAGAAGTTTTAAACTAAGGCAAATATAATGGCTCGCGAATATAAAATTGAAGATTATCGTAATTTTGGTATTATGGCGCATATTGATGCTGGTAAGACTACGATGACTGAACGTATTCTGTTCTATACCGGTAAGAATCATAAAATTGGCGAGACCCATGATGGTGCTTCTACAATGGATTGGATGGAGCAGGAGCAGGAGCGTGGTATTACGATTACGTCTGCTGCGACAACGACATTTTGGGAAGGGCAGGACGGTCGGAAGCGTCGCTTTAATATTATTGATACGCCAGGGCACGTTGATTTTACGATTGAAGTTGAGCGCTCTTTGCGTGTTCTTGATGGTGCAATAGCCTTGTTGGATGCAAATGCTGGTGTGGAGCCTCAGACGGAAACTGTTTGGCGGCAAGCTGAAAAATATCGTGTGCCTCGTATGGTTTTTGTTAATAAAATGGACAAAATAGGAGCTGATTTCTATCGTAGTGTGGAGATGGTTGGCTCTCGGTTGGGTGCTAAAGCGCTTGTTTTGCAGTTGCCGATTGGTGCTGAAAATGACTTTGAAGGTGTTGTTGATCTTGTAGAAATGAAGGCTTTAAAGTGGGATGGTTCTATTGGTGCCTCGGCGGTAATAAGTGAAATTCCCTCTGATTTAAAGGAGAAAGCTGAAGAATATCGCGAGAAATTGATTGAGATGGCCGTGGAGGTTGATGAAGCTGCGACAGAGGCTTATTTGGAAGGTGTTATGCCAACCAATGAGCAACTTGTTTCTCTCATTCGTCGGGGGACAGTAGAAGTTCAATTTCATCCGGTTCTTTGTGGTACGGCTTTTAAAAACAAGGGGGTGCAGCCACTTTTGGATGCTGTTGTTTCCTATCTTCCTTCTCCAATTGATATCCCGGCGATTAAGGGTATTGATGTAAAGACTGAGGCTGAGACGACACGCGAATCTTCTGATGATGCTCCGCTATCTATGCTTGCTTTTAAAATTATGAATGATCCTTTTGTTGGTTCGTTGACGTTCTGTCGTATTTATTCTGGTAAAGTTCAGAAGGGTATTTCTCTTGAGAATACTGTGAAGAAGAAGAAGGAACGTTTGGGGCGTATGCTTCAAATGCATTCAAATTCTCGTGAGGATATTGAAGAGGCATTTGCTGGTGATATTGTTGCTCTTGCAGGGCTTAAGGAGACGACAACGGGTGATACTCTTTGCGATCCTTTGAAGCCTGTTATTTTGGAGCGGATGGAATTTCCTGAACCCGTTATTGAGATTGCAATTGAACCGAAAACAAAAGCAGATCAAGAAAAAATGGGGATTGCTCTTAATCGTTTAGCGGCGGAAGATCCCTCGTTTCGTGTTAAATCGGATGAAGAATCAGGTCAAACTATTATAGCTGGAATGGGTGAACTTCATCTTGATATTATTGTCGACCGTATGCGGCGCGAGTTTAAAGTTGAAGCAAATGTTGGGCAGCCTCAAGTTGCTTATCGTGAGTCAATTACTAAAATGGCGGAAATTGATTATACGCATAAGAAACAATCGGGTGGTGCCGGTCAATTTGCTCGTGTGAAAATTGTTTTTGAGCCTCATGATGGTGATGATTTTATTTTTGAGTCAAAGATTGTTGGTGGTGCTGTTCCTAAAGAATATATTCCTGGTGTCCAAAAAGGGATTGAGAGTGTTATGGGGTCAGGTCCTCTTGCGGGCTTTCCTATGCTTGGTGTAAAAGCGACTCTCATTGATGGTGGCTATCACGATGTTGATTCTTCGGTTTTGGCTTTTGAGATTGCTGCTCGTGCGGCTTTTCGTGATGGGGCAAAGAAGGCTGGTGCACAGCTTCTTGAACCGATCATGAAGGTGGAAGTTGTTACACCAGATGATTATGTTGGTGATGTTATTGGTGATCTCAATTCTCGTCGGGGACAGATTTCAGGAACTGAAGCACGCGGCATTGCAACGGTTGTGAATGCAATGGTTCCTTTAGCAAATATGTTTGGTTATGTGAATACTCTTCGCTCTATGAGTCAGGGGCGTGCGCAGTATACAATGCAGTTTGATCATTACGAGCCTGTACCTTCGGCTGTTGCTTTGGAGATTCAAAAGAAATACGCGTAATTTCAGGTTGGTAATTAATTTTTAACTTAGTCCTTGGTTTGGACGGAAAATGGAGAGCTCAAATGGCGAAGAGCAAGTTTGAACGAACAAAACCGCATGTTAATATTGGTACGATTGGTCACGTTGATCATGGGAAGA